>JBAUIA010000070.1:0-4073 GCA_049680565.1 Phototrophicaceae bacterium | reverse complement strand
AACCCCCTGCTGGTATGTATCCACCGCCTGTGAATGTGAGCATTGGCGCGTATAAACTGACACAAGCTATTTTTGAGTATGATATTCAAATGTCCGAGCGTGGCGAATACGAACTGCCTGATTATGTGAGCTACCTTGCAACAAAAGTACCCATGCATGTCATCACATCCGATTTTTGGCAACCTGTCGGCAACCCTGATGATCTTGCTGATGCCCAGACGATTGATATTCCGCGACCGTGACATAGCTACACCTCATTCTGAGTAAACTAAAATCGGGATGAGGTGTTCATCATGTATACTGGTACTATCATGATTATGTGGAGTCTATCATATGACCTATGAAGAACTTGTTGCTCAAGTACTCAAATTACCTCTATCACAGCGCAAACAACTCATTAGTGAATTAGTGGATTCACTCATTGTTGAAAAGCCTATGCTAGAAAAACGTATTATGGGTTTGAATGCTGGTTATCAGTGACGATTTTGATGGGAACAAATAAAAATTGTAATTTTTGACGCAACGTGTGAACGACGCAAAGAAATCATTATGAACAGAAAGAATACTTCTAAGACTAAAACTGTTATATTATTTTTAAAGTATATGATTGCATTTTTTAGTCTTTTAGCTATTGGATTTTCAGTCTTTTTAGGATTAATCTTCAATGCTTTGTCAAATATGCCTAGTGATTGTGATCCATCTATGCACTTGTTGTTGGGAATATGCCATTCAAAACGATGTTTTTATGCAAGGCTAATGATGCAAAAGTTTCACCCTCACTGTAAACACCCAAGCGCTTGAAGCTATCATCGACACGTTGCCACACCTCGATGAGGTTGCCAACAGGATCAACCATCCAATATTCGATAACACCATGTTGCTGGTAGTGGTCGAATTTGGTCTGTTTATCGTTTTTGGCAGTAGCTGGCGAATGCACTTCAACCACGAGTTCAGGTGCGCCATAAAAATAACCATCCCGTTCAACGCACTGGCTATCTTCTGCACACCAAAATACATCCGGCTGAAACACGTTAAGGTCATCAAGGTAGACATCCATCGGTGCAATCATCGGTTCGCCTTGTGAGCTTACTTGTAATAGCAAGGCATAAATACGACCAACAAGCCGTTGATGCTTAGAAATTGGCGAAGGTGCCACAGTAATCACTCCGTTGATTAATTCAGTTGGTTCGCTAGTTTCAGGCAGTTGACGAAATATATCAGATGTAATTGTCGTTTTAACTTGCTCTACCATCAGATCAATCCTTACTTTATAACAACACCTTTAGTATAGCATAATGATCTAATTCACAGGGTTAGCAGGACAAAGAATAGGAGGGATGAGGCGAATCCCTCCTATAGTTAGCTAGGTTTTAGTCTAGCCCTTCGCGGATGATAGCGAGGACTTCATCGCGTTTTTCTTCCATAAGAGGCACACTATCGGCTTCAAGATTGAGGCGCACCAGTGGCTCGGTATTAGATGCACGGATGCTAAAACGCCATGTATCAAATTCAAAATTAAGTCCATCGACGCGCAGAATTTCATTGGCAGCCTCGCCATATTTGTCTTCAAGGCGTGCTAAGACCGCTTTAGCATCGACTCCGCGTGTGTTGATTTCCCCTGAGAGATTATAATTGGCTTCATATTCATCAATCATTTCCGCCATTGATTGCTCACTATTGGCAAGCAAATCAAGCAGGTAGAGCATCGGCACAACGCCTGAATCACTGAAATAGAAATCTTTGAAATAATAATGCCCTGTGACCTCGCCACCAAAGACAGCATCTTCTTCCATCATACGTTTTTTGATATACGCATGTCCGACACGGTTATAGAGCGCTTTACCGCCTTGTTTTTCGACGGTATCTTTGACCGCTAGTGATGAGCGGACATCATAGACAATCGTCGCGCTACCATGTTTTTCGAGGAAGTATTTTGCCAATAACGCCGTCATAAAATCACCGGGGATGAAACGCCCTTTGGCATCCACCACGAAAAAACGATCTCCATCAGGGTCAAACAGGAAACCGAGGTCTGCCCCTTCCGCAGGAACACGTTGTTGGATTTCTGCACGGTTTTCTTCTTGGAGCGGATCACCGCCGTGATTGGGGAATGTGCCATCTGGTTCAAAGTACATCGGCACAAGAGTCACTTGCGGAATATGCTCGAAGACTTTGGTTAATGAAGGACCGACCATACCATTGGCAGTATCAGCAAGCACAGTTGATTTTTTAAATTTGGAGACATCGACCAATGAGAGCATTTTTGTGACGAACTCATCCATCACGTTCCATTGGGAGACTGAACCTGCGGTTTCTGCATCAGCAGGGATGTCGTCATTTTCGATCATCTGACGAATATCTTGGATGCCTTCATCGCCTGATAAAAGATGCGGTACTTTGCGTACCATCTTGAAGCCATTATAGGCTTTCGGATTATGACTCGCTGTCACCATAATGCCCGGTAAGCCTCGTTCGGCGCAGGCATAATAGTACATATCAGTCGATACCATACCGAGGTCAATGACATCAACACCAACAGCCGTCAAGCCTTTTAAAACACGCCCATGTAAAGCAGGACTAGATACCCGCGCATCGCGTCCGACAACAACGGTGCTGGCATCCACGACTTTAGTAAAACAGCGTGCAACCGCTTCGGCTGTATCTTCAAAGAGTTGCTCGCCATAGATACCACGAATATCGTAGGCTTTAAAAATTGAGGGATCAACTTGCATATAAATTTTGTTCCTTTCTATAAAAATAAGTCACTATTTATCATACCATGCCATGCTTAAAGGAGATTTAGCGAACTAAGCCTCGATAAACAGTGACACATCAGCACTTCTTAGATAATCGTAATGCTATATCCTCTATACTATAGAATATCTATCACACATTTGCGAAAAAAGGAGCGTTAGACATTTATGAATGAAATTAAGCGAGCAATTGTCATTGTATTGGATGGTGTTGGTGTGGGGGAAGCACCTGATGCAAGCCTCTATGGCGATGAAGGCAGTAATTCTGTTGCGAACACGGCACAAAAAATCGGTGGATTGGCTGTCCCTAATATGCAAGCACTCGGCTTTGGGAATATTATTCCAATTGAGGGTGTCAGCCCCTCTGATAGCGTTCATAGCGCATGGGGCAAGTTACAACCGAAATCAGCAGGGAAAGATTCCGTCACAGGGCATTGGGAATTGATGGGTGTTTATTTAGAAAATCCCTTCCCAACGTATCCCAATGGCTTTCCGCAAGATGTCGTGGCGCAGGTGGAAGCAGCGACAGGTGTAACCTTCATAGGTAATGTGGTGGCATCAGGGACGGCGATTGTTGAAGAAATGGGCGCGGAGCATGTACGCACAGGGCATCCCATTTTATATACCTCAGCCGATAGTGTGTTTCAGATTGCAGCCCATGAAGATGTGATCTCACTCGAACGCCTTTATGAAATTTGTGAGATTGCGCGTGCAACTTTAGTCGGTGAACATGGTGTCGGGCGTGTGATTGCGCGACCTTTTATTGGCAATGAAGTTGATGGTTTTACACGGACTAGTAATCGCCATGATTATTCGATTACACCGCCAAGCGATTCACTCATAGATTTCCTTGCGAATGCAGGACAAACAGTAATTGCAGTTGGCAAAATCAATGATTTATTCGGTGGACGCAATATTAGCCACTATTATCCAGCTAAAAGTAATATGGATAGCCTAACGCAACTCGAAAAAGCACTCGATGAACATGATGAAGGCTTTATCTTTGTCAATTTGGTAGAGTTCGACCAAACATTTGGGCATCGCAATAATTATGAAGGTTATGCCAATGCCATCCGTGAATTTGATGCCTATTTGCCTCATATTCAAGCGAAACTCACGGAACATGATCTCGTATTTATTTCTGCCGATCATGGGGTTGATCCCACAACTGCCAGCACCGATCATTCACGCGAGTACGTGCCTTTGTTGGTTTTCGGAGGTGGTCTTACAAAAGCAGTTAATTTAGGAACACGCCTCACCTTTGCGGATGTCGGCGCAACCATTGCTGATATTTACAATGTACCATCGCCTGAAATTGGT
>JBAUIA010000069.1:0-95212 GCA_049680565.1 Phototrophicaceae bacterium | reverse complement strand
CGCTGGGCATATTCTGCATCACTAATTTTGAGTTCTGTAATTTTAAATACCATTTGATGTTTCCAATCTCTTTCCTAAACAGATATAGTCATAGCCTCTAAATCTCGTGGAGAATAAGTAATAATTTCAATGCCATCACTTGTGACTACTATTGTATCGGAATGTCGAAAACCACCTAAGTCCGTCTCTTTGGTTATGACAAAAAGTAACAGCTTATTGGATAATATAAACGCGATTATAAACAATAGAATCAATCCATTTTTTTACAATAGTTTTGACTTTTAGCATCTTTAATTTGTAATTGTCATTAGAATTTTCTCACCATATCCAATTCATAACCAATTTGTTTGGAAAGATACTCTTTTTTCGCTAAAATTACGAATAATCGGGTAATTCCTTGCCTGATAATGATAGCATTAGGAGATATTTTTATGAAAAGAAGTTTTGTTTTTCTACTTGTTCTGCTCCTCGTCGCAATTCCGATTGCGGGGCAAGACGATGATACCATTGTTATTCGTGGTTTTGGTAACATTGTTACATTCAATCCTGCGCTCACAAATGATGGCGCATCTCAGCAAGCCTATGATCTTTTATTTCCTAAACCATTAGAAGTTGATAGCTTTACAGGTGAGGTTATCCCCGGTTTAACGACATACGAAGTTTCCGAAGATGGTTTGACTTATACATTTACCATCCAAGAAGGCGCAATCTGGAGTGATGGTACACCCATTACCTCAGCCGATATGCAATTTGTCATTGAAGCGGTTCAACAAGATAGCATCAATACAATTTATGAAGAGCCTGTTTCACAAATTGCTGAGTTTAATGTGATTGATGACCTAACATATTCAATCGTTCTCGAAGAAACAAACTGTGCAATGCTGGGTGATTTACAATCGATTAACTTTATGCCTGCACATAAATACGCTGCTGATTTTAGCGATTTTGAAACCAGTGATTTCAACATGAATCCAGACATTAGTGGTGGTTCATACATTCTTGAAGAATGGGCACCTGATCAGTTCCAACGTTTCCGTTCAAATCCTGATTACTTCAGAGGCGAAGCAAATATTCCATTCTTGATTAATCGTGTTGTTGGCGAACAAGCCCTTGCAATTCAATCGATTCAATCAGGTGACTTGGATTATACCTACTTCCAAGGTGATCTATTTGAACAAATTTCCAATCGTGATGGCTTACAATTTGAAGCATTCCCACAAGTATCGGTTAACTTCTTGTCACTCAATTGGGTTGATGGTACAGACCCACAACCAGCGTATGATGAAGAAGGCAACCTCGTTGCACAAACACCTCATCCATTGTTCTCTGATGTGTTAGTTCGTCAAGCAGTGGCATTAGGTTGGAATAAATTAGATGTTCTGGAAACATTGGGTGGCGCAGAAGGCGGTACACCACTCGTTGGTGTTGTAGCACCTGCTTATGGCTGGGCATACAATACAGATGTTGAAATTTATTCATATGATCCAGATGCAGCAATGGCATTACTCGATGAAGCAGGTTGGACAGATACCGATGGTGATGGCGTGCGTGAATGTAATGGTTGTTCATCAACAGAAGATGGCACACCACTCGCGTTTACAATCCGCTATAGTAATATCTTGCAACTGTTTGAAACATCCGTACTCGTTGCACAAGATCAATTGAATCAAATTGGTTTTGATGTATCGCTTGAGCTTGTTGAATGGTCAAACTACATTCCAGAAGTTTATCTCGGTCAACAATATGATGCGACAGCTATGAGTAACAGTACCGCAACTGATCCTAATACCTTCACAACCTTACTGCAAAGTTCACAAGATATCCCCGGTGCTGGTAACAACCTCGCATCATATGTGAACCCAGAAGTTGATGCGTTAATTGAAGCGGCTCGCTCCGTACCGGGTTGTGATCCTGCTGAACGCGCGGAACTTTACTATGAAATCCAACAAATTACACATGATGATGTTGCATATGACTGGACATTCATCCCGAATATTTTCCATGTTGCGAATTCACGCATCGGTAACTTTGAACCGGGTCCATCATGGGTTTTCTACGGATATACCGCACACGTTCATGAATGGACATTGGATAACTAAAGTGTAGTAACTGGAACACACCAGAAAATAGGCAAGACTAAGGGCGTAGAGATTACGCCCTTATGTTGTTAATGAGGAACTAAACTTACTCGCGTATATCGACGCTATTTTTCATCGCATCAAATATTGATGTGAGAGTATCCCACTGGTCGATAGGGGCAGTCAGTGTGAAGATAAAGTAAAAGCCACTATTCGCTTGTAAAACATAAATCTCAGAACGCATTGGCAATGTGCCGACTTCCTCAGCACCTTCAACTACTGCAAGCACTGCCTCATAGGTGTCAATTTCTACAGATTCAATTTCACCAACGCGCTCCCAATTACGATCTGAGCGTAAAGGTCCACGCTCTAAATAGCTATTTAACGCTGCCGATAAGGTATTGGCTGATGATGATAGGGCAATACTCCGTTGTAAAGTGACGGTTGCTCCTGCTTGTTGTGCTAAAATTTCAGGACTCGCAAGGAACAACATATTGACTTGCGGTATTTGATATTGCCATTCATCAGGATAATTGAGGGCAAAGGCGTTACTTTCAAAGGTATTTGTTAGCGCAACATCATTGCTTGATAGTGGACTACAGGCACTTACAAAAAAAATAATAGCACTCATGATGCTCATAAAATAAAGTGATTGTTTTCTTAGTTGCATAATCAATTATCCCTTATTGCTGACGGCGTGGGTCGAGCGCATCGCGCAAACCATCACCGACTAGATAAAAGCATAAGACTGTAATCATAATCAAAACACCGGGATAAACGATGAGATGCACCCCTGTTACGAGAAAATTCCGCGCATCAGTGAGCATATTACCCCATGTGGGTGTCGGTGGTTGTACTCCTAGACCTAGATAGCTTAGTCCTGATTCCAGAAGAATGAGATTACCAGCAATAATCGTCCCTGTGACAATCACAATTGATAAGACATTTGGGAAAATGTGAACAAATAGTAAGCGTCTATCGGTTGCACCTAATGCTTTAGCTGCTAATACATAATCACGTTCTTTAATTGAAAATACTTCACCTCGCACAAGACGGCATGTACCGAACCAACCAATCAATGCGAGGATGACAACTAGCATTTCTGGTTCAGGTGCCCATAACGCCGAAACAAGCAGTAAGATGAATAAGGGTGGCATTGAACTGAGTGTATTGATAATCCACATGATGACATCATCAACAAATCCACCATAATAACCTGCTATCAAACCTAATGTCACACCAATGAAGATAATCATGATGCTGGCGCTAAATGCAATTGCTAAGGAAATTCGTCCACCATACATCAGGCGGATTAATTGATCGCGTCCATATTCATCTGTCCCAAGTAAATGACCCGGTGCCCCCGGTTGTTTAAAGCGTTCTGTCACACGAATGCGCGTAACATCTACCCCTAATTGTTGTTCAACATAAGGCGGACCCGCGACACAAATAATCGTTAAAAGTGTTAAGATCACGATTGCTAAAATCGTTAATTTATCACGGATAAGATGATTAAAGGCATCATGCCATAATGATCGTGCTAAATTTGGCGACTCAATATTTTCTGTGCCGAGTTTTGCAATCTGATTGTTAGAATTTTCTTGTGTCATATCAGCCCTCATTTCAAGCGAATGCGTGGATCAAGCATGGCATACAAAATATCGGATAGTAATACACCTAGAATGAACATGATAGATGCCACGACAACTGATCCCATTACCAATGGATAATCGCGTTGGAAAACGGCATCAATAATCAATAATCCTAGCCCGGGCCAAGTGAAGACTCGCTCAACAATAACTGCACCTGCTAATAATGTTCCTAAACCCGGTCCTAAGAATGTCGCAACAGGTAATAGGGCGTTACGTAAAGCATGTTTCCACCATACAATCTGATCTTTGAGACCTTTTGCACGCGCTGTGCGTATAAAATCTTGTTCTAGGACTTCTAATAATTCTGTGCGGATAAAGCGCGAAACAAAGGCAATCGTATTGAGTGATAAAACAGTCACAGGTAAAATCATGTGCGAAATCGTATCCCATATATCAAATTCGCCCCGATTGCTGATACTACGCATACCACTCATCGGCAGCACATCTAAATTGACACTAAATAGAATAATCAGTAATAAGCCTAACCAAAATTGAGGCACAGCATTCCCAACAACAGAAATAATCCGAACAAGTTGGTCAATCCATGTGCGATGAAATACAGCAGCCAAAATGCCGAGGAAAATGCCGAAGCCATACCCCATGATAAGCGCACTAAACGTCAATTGTAGTGTTGCAGGGATACGTTCAACCAGTAATTCTGATACGGGGCGGCGATGCTTAATAGAGTCACCTAAATCGCCTCTGAGTAATCCTCGGCGCAAACCGGGGCTGTCATTAATACCATCTCCATCGGAATCATACTGTGTCCAGTCATTACCGATGAGCCAATATAGATATTGTAGCTGTACAGGCTTATCTAGCCCCAGTTGTCGTCGCATACGATCAACAGTTTGGGTATCGGCTGAACTAGGATTGAACGTAATAATTGAGATGGGATCACCGGGAGCAATTAACATTAGAAAGAATGCGAGTAATGTTATGCCAAAAAATGTAGGAATACCTTGTGCCAAACGTCTTAAAATATATTGAGTCATCGCAATTTTGCCTGAAACTATCTTGACTGACCGTCAATAGACATCAATGATGTGTTACTTATGAGAAATTATCCCGAAGTGTAAAGTCTCAAGGCACTATTATAATGATTTTTAGTGATCTTGGGCAAAAATTGGTTGAATGGTATATACCACAGATTGCTCCCATATGATGATATATGTGAAATAGTGACTTTTTGCTACTTTGTTTAGTTTAAGACTCTTTATCTTTGAGACCACTCGCTAACACTTCTGCAATATGTTTGACACGTTTGCCTGACCCATTACGAGATAAGCCTCCATTCATTTGTGTTAGGCAACTGGCATCACCTGTCACAATCGTTGCTGCGTCTGATGCTTCGATATGCTTGATTTTTGTCTGTAGCATTGCATTACTGACATTTGGCATTTTGATAGCAAATAAGCCTCCAAATCCGCAACAGACATCACATTCATTGAGTTCAGATACAAGCGCATTATCTGTATTTTCGAGTAATGTTCTCGCAGCATCACGCAAACCTAATAAGCGTAATCCATGACATCCATCATGAAAGGCGAGCGTTTCTGGTTGTGGCAATCTCAGGTTTAAATCAGTGATACCTAAACCATCAACAATATATTCTGCAAATTCCCATGTGATCGCAGCCGCTTTTTCTGCTTGTGCTTGCCATTTGGGATCATCAGCAAATAAATTAGGATATTCATGGCGTATCATCGCAGCACAAGATCCTGATGGCGTGACAATAACCTCAGCATCTGCAAAGGCTTTGAGAAATTGTTTTGCAACTGTTTTCGCCTCATCACGATAGCCACTATTAAAGGCAGGTTGTCCACAGCATGTTTGTGCCATCGGAAAATCAACTTTAATATCAAGATGTTCCAATATTTTGACAACAGACATCCCTGTATCAGGATAAATCATATCGACAATGCAAGTGACAAAGAGTGAAACTGGTTTACCTTTTGGGGATGGTTTTATTGTGTCCATAACAATCGATTCTCTCAAAGGCTATTGATAGGAATGATGGGACACTTAGAGCATCCCATCCAGAATTTTATATGCTATTTAGCGCAAAAATGCTTCATGCAAACCACCATCAACACTGAAAATTTGCCCAGTCGTTTTGCTGAATGCGTCTGTACTCAGTAAATAAGCGACTTCTGCTTGGTCATCTGGTGTGATAGGTTTCTTGGTTAATGTGCGCTGTGCGTAAAAATTGGCTAATTTTGTACGCAGCGCTGTTGTTTCTTCACTGTTATCAAAGGCTATATTGTATTTTGTCAGCGAGCTAATGACACGCTCACGCGGGAACATGCTACTGCCTTCAACAACAGTTGCAGGCGCAAGTCCATTGACCCGCACGAGAGGTGCTAACTCAATAGCAAGTTCTCGTATCAGATGATTGGCAGCAGATTTGCTGGTATCATAGCCAATAGAACCTTTCTTGGAGACAACCCCATTGACACTGGTTGTTAACACGAGTGAGCCATCTAATCCTTGTGCTTCCCAGAGGGAGCGTGCTTCATCGGCTACGATATAGCTGCCAAGGACATTGACTTCATAAGTTAAGCGCCATTGATCGTCTGTGATGCGACCTGTTGCATCTGGTGCAATGAATACCCCTGCCGTGACGATGATATTATCAATGCCACCGTAGGCTAATAGTGTTTGATTGAGCATGGCTTGTACACTATCGCGTTTTGTTATATCAACAGCTAATCCAATTGCATTACCACATCTTGAAATGTCACTACCTGCTACACCAATTCCCATGCCATATATTTTTGTGAGTGTATCGGCAGTAGCTTGAGCAGCATCAGCATGGACATCGGCACAAACAACGTGAGCGCCTTCTTGTGCAACACGTAATGCTGTTGATACACCGATACCACTCCCTGCACCGATTACGATGACGACATTGCGTGCTAGCGTTGCTTCTTTGGGCATACGCTGTAATTTTGCTTCCTCTAATGCCCAATATTCAATATCAAAGGCTTCCTGACGAGGTAGGGCAACATACTCGCCGACACTTTCAGCACCTTTCATCACGGCAACTGCGTTATTGTAAAATTCAGCCGTTACGCGCGATTCACTCTTGTTTTTACCATAAGCGATCATACCGACACCCGCAATCAAAATCACACGCGGATTTGGATCTCGCATTGCAGGTGATGCAGCGTCTTTGCATGCCTCATAATAGGCTGCATAATCGTTGCGATAGGCTTCAATGCCTGTTTCTAACATGGCGAGTAAGCTGTCGGTATCCTCTGATTGTGGATTCCAATCAATGAATAGCGGTTTTATTTTTGTGCGAAGAAAATGATCTGGACATGATGTGCCTAATTCAGCTAGACGGATCGCATCATGACTATTTACAAATTCAAGAATGGCATCATTATATTGGACTGTACCGATGAATTTGCTTTGCTGAGAAACCATCCCCCGTAATTGTGGCAAAATATCAACTAAAACTTGTGACCGTTCTTCCGCAGGGAGTGAGTCGACCTTTTGACCACCAAAAGTCTGTTCGCCTAAATCATGGTCTTCGAGGTAACGTGCTGCTTTTTCAATCAGTGTCAGTGATAATTCGTAACATTCTTTGTCATCGTCCGCCCAATTAATTAAACCATGTGCGCCTAAAATAATACCTTTAATATTAGGATTAGCAGCAATCGCTTCTTGCAATACTAAACCTAAATCAAAGCCGGGACGTTGCCAATCTGTCCAGACAACATCGTCGCCATAAATTTCTTTAGTGAGTGCTTCCCCATTACTACAAGCTGCAATCGCAATCACGGCGTTAGGATGGGTATGATCGACATGGCGATAGGGGATAAAGGCGTGTAAGGGGGTATCAATAGAACTCGCACGCGGATTGAGATCGTATACACAATGCGGATACATGCTCACCATTTGATCTTCAATGGGTGTTTTGACACCTTTTTCATCAGCAGATTCGTAAATATCACGCAATGCCATCAATTTATTCATATAAAGTGATGCAAAATTTGCGCGTTTAGCAGTACGCAAATCACCACCACTCCCTTTAACATACATCACATCAACGGTTTCACCACTCAGTGGGTCAGTCATCATGATTTTGGATGACGTATTTCCCCCACCTGTATTCGTGATGCGTTGGTCATCTCCTAAAATGTTAGAACGATAGACTAAACGGTCTACTGCATCTAGTGAATCCGCATAGGTATCATCCCACGTATAATCGACATGCCGATAATCATTCTTAGCGTACAATTGCATTTATGATGTCCTCTGTATTGTTTATTTAAATGAGTCCTGCGGATGCTGCACCCTCTTTGAGAAAGCGCAATCCTTCTGAGGCTAATACATCTGACGACTGATTAGGGGGTCGCCATAGGCAAGTAGCCGCTGCTAAATCTGGATTGATTGCTGCAAATGACTCTAGTACCAAGTTGCCATCAAATTTAATTTCACCCAAGGCTTGCCAAATTTGATCCCAATTGACTGTCCCAGACCCTACTAAACCACGATGGCTCTCGCTCATGTGGATGTAATCAAGGACATCTTGTGTGGCGATAATGGGTTTATAAAACCCTTCTTCTTCAATGTTCATGTGATAGGTATCCCCATGAAGTTTCATATTTGGTGCATTAACTGCTAAGACTGTATCACGGGCATCAGCAAGTGCATTATAGAGATAGGTCTCGTAACGATTGCAGGCTTCTAGGGCGAGTGTAATCCCGCGTGCCTCTGCTTCTGGTGCAAGTTTTTTGAGTGTTGTAATGACCGTTTCGCGTTCTTGCTGTGTTGGTGGTTTGCCTGTTAATGTGCCTAATGAATACGCGATACAGCCTGCTAAATAAGTGCTACCTAATTCTGCCATGACATCTAAGACGCGCATTAAAAAATCATAAGCAGCATCAGGGTTATCAGGCATATGAGCATCTTTAGGTAAAACGAGCGAGCAGGTTGTATAGATACCAGCATCATCTATGGCTTGCTTATGACTTGCAATATCAAATTCATCAGGTTTGAGCAAGGGAATTTCCAAAAAGTCGAACCCTGCTGCTCCTGCTGCTTGTATTGCGTAATTGCCTGTATCGGTTTGCCAATCACCTATCCAGACGAAGGCGTGTGCGCCAAATTTAACCATGTGCTTCTCCGATCAACTACGTGTTGATAAAACACGACGTTCGTAATCTTCTATAGGGGTCATGAAATCAAATCCAACTGGTACATTTTGCGATAAGCAGTAATAATCCCAGATCGCACCAAATGGTAAGCCTTTGAGTTCTTCCAATAATGCGAGGCGTGCTGTGTAATTGCCCTCATCTTCAAAATCACGCAACATCGCACGCGGTTCGAGCAGTGCCATTAATAGCGCCCGAATTGCATTGCGTGTACCAATCACCCATGCTGCAACACGGTTAATACTAGCATCGAAGAAATCTAATCCAATGTGAACCTTATGCAGTGCGTCGCAGCGAACAATTTCTTGCATAATGGCTTGTAGATCATCCGTGAGTGTAACAACATGGTCACTATCCCAACGCACACCTCGGCTAACGTGCAAAAGTAACTCATCAACATAGAGTAATGATGACGAAATTTTATCCGCAATCCCTTCAGTTGGATGAAAGTGTCCCGCATCAAGACAGAGTAGGGTGTTTCGGCTTGCTGCATACCCCATATAAAATTCATGTGAGCCTACGACATAACTTTCTGAGCCGATCCCAAATAATTTGCACTCTACCGCATCCAGATTAAGACTTGGGTCAATTTTCTTTACCAGCACTTTATCAAGTGACTCTTGTAAGCGTTGACGCGGGCTGAGTCGATCAACTGGCGTATCTTTATAACCATCAGGAATCCATATATTGGTGACAGCAGGTGTGCCAAGTTGTGCGCCAAAATATGCGCCAATCTCACGGCTAGCGATACAATGCTCAATCCAGAAATCACGAATTGCTTGATCTGGGTGGGCAAGTGTGAAACCATCATCAGCTAATGGATGCGAAAAACAGGACGGATTAAAATCAACGCCATGATTATTCGCTTTTGCCCAATCTGCCCAACTGGCAAAATGTTCAGGAAGAATTTCGTTACGGGGTATTTTTTGATCGCTATCTAAGTACATCGCATGTAAATTTAAGCGATGTGTCCCCGGAATAAGACTATAAGCCGTATCGAGATCGCTCCGTAGTTCAGCAATATTACGGGCTTTACCTTTATAATTACCCGTTGCCATGATGCCACCACTCAAACCACGATCAGGGTCTTCAAATCCTGCAACATCATCGCCTTGCCAACAATGTAAGCTAATTGCGATGGTTTCTAATATGGCTAAGACAGCATCAGTATCCACCCCAAGTGCTTGATAACGTTCTTTTGCTAGATTATAGGCACCTTGTATCTGTAAATCAGTAATCATCATGCCCCCTCATTATTGATTGCGTGTGCCATTGTGGTCATTAGGCTGATATTGTGGGTTGTGGCATACATGCGTGAATATTGCACCACGACAGGTACATCACTCCGCAAGCGCACCCCGTAGGGCGTATCGAGTGGGATTTGGTAGCCCCCCACTTGCTCAGGTATATCCATCCGAATATGATAACAACGCTTTGCAGGCATGCTAATCACAACATTCTCAATCGGCTCACGATCTGCGAAGTAAAAATCGAGTTGGAGTGTGGCATTGTTTTCGGTTGTATTCATAACACAAATGGCTTCATGATTTTTATAAATGGGATCATCATCCGCAGGGGTAGCTAAGTACGCATCGGGGATAAACCATACTTTTGCGCCATCAGGTGACATGGTTACTTATCGCTTTCATTTTGGTTAACAAACATCTGGCGACGATAAATTTCATCTGGACGATTGTAAATGTGCATTACATCTGCTTCATCCATATAAACTGCGCCACCGACTGCAATTGCGCCTTGTAAAATTTGTGCTGCTTTAACACACATCGCTGTAATATTTAATATTTCGTTGGGCGTTTGCCCGAGAGCGATCATGCCGTGATTTTTTAATAAAATTACTTTAGGGGCTTCCTTAAATTGCTGCATGTAGTCACGCACTTTATCACGCATCATAATGGCTAGAGGTAAACCGGGGTCTGCATATGGAACAAAGACCGATTGTGGACCACAGAGTACGACTTCATCAGGAAATATACGTTTGTATGCAAATGATTCCGCATGAATACTGCACAATATTTGGTTGACTGCGACAGGGTGCGTATGTCCGATATACTGAACATCACACTCGTGCAATAACATGCCATGAAAACTCACTTCAACAGATGGCATCGCATCGTTAGCAGGATCAACACGCGCATCTGCCATAATTTGCTTCTGTGCGGTCATCGTTGCTGGTGGATGATCGAGCAAATCTAAAATTGGAGCAAATTTAACAGCCGTAAATCCTTCTGTGCTGATATTTTGCATTTGCTGACCACTGGCTTTGACATAGAAGGTATTATCATCAATGCGTGTGGACGTATTGCCTTCACCAATGATGACATATTGGTTATGCGCTTGTCCGAGTGATAAAGTCATCTGTTGCAATTGATGGCGTTTATGATCCATGTCCTGCTCCTTTAGTAAGGGTGAGAGGGTATACGAGATACCCCCTCACTTCTAAAAACTAGAATAAGCTGATGCTTATCTTAGAAATCGAAATCGTTGATGTTGTCTGCATTGAAGATGAATGGTGCGCCGAGTAGCACTTCACTACCGTTAACGACCACTAATGTTCCGAGACGACCCGCTTCTACTTCTGTTGAATCTGGTGTGAATGTACCATCAACAACTGCACGTGTCACATAGACTGCTGCGTAGCCGAGGTCAATTGGATTCCAGAGAACAACGGATTGTACACAACCATCATTGACGTATGGTTTCATAGCATTTGGTGTTGCGAGACCGACAACAGCAACTTCACCACATAAACCTGCTTGGGTTACAGCATCTGCGGATGATGGTGTTGCGACACTGGTCATACCCAGTAAACCATCAATTTCGCCATCATATTTATTGAGCAATGTATTGGCTTGATTGAAAGAAAGTACAGCATCTTCTTGTGCTTCTACGGTTTCTAACCATGTCAGTTCTGGGTAGCAATCGCTAGCATAAGCCCACATTTCTGCAATCCAACGTGCTTGGTTTGGTGTGGTAAAGGTACTGGTAACAATACCGAATGCTGCATCTTCGCCTTTTTCTGCGACGAGGCTATCAATCATACCTTTAGCGATACCATTGAATTCCGCTTGGTTGATGAACCATTCACGCGCACCGGGTGTGCTGTTTGCATCATAACCAACAACATGCAAGCCACTTTCGAGTGCGCTTGTAAGTACAGGTGAGATTGCATCAGGATCATTTGCTGCAAAGAGAATACCATCAATTTCGCCACCAGCGATGTAGTTTTCGATGTCAGCAACTTGATCGTCGATATTAGCTTCAGTTGTACCACCTTGGATAATGGTTACATTGCCGAGTTCTTCAGCAGCTTGTTGCATCCCGAGGTGGGTTGCATCGAAGTAACCAATACCAATCAATTTTGGTACGTCTACGAGGGTGATGTCTTGTCCAGCAAGGTCTGGTGCGTCAACAGGTTGACCACCGTCATACATGCTTTCCATCATTTCTTCATCATCCATCTCTTCGTCGTCCATTTCTTCGGACTCTTCATCATCCATTTCTTCCATGTCTTCACCCATCATGCCACATTCGAGTGGTGAAACATCAAGATCATCAGCACCATCCCAACGGTCTTGAGCAGTCGCTGGCAGGATGAAAACGCTGAGTAGCAACATCATCACGATCATCATTGTTAATTTACGCATTGTACAAACTCCTCTAAACTAATAATAAAATACTTTGTGAAAGACTGCGGTAGTGCCTATATATGCTAATCGATAAGCAAACTCCTTTATCTGCTCTCATTGACGAATACGCTGTATCAGATTGTTGACAAGAATTGCCCCAATCAGAACGATACCAATAACAATAATGGTGGCATCATTGGTCACACCATTGATAGCGAGTCCATTTTTCAAAAGTTGAATCATGACTAAGCCAATCACAGTGCCAATAATCGTACCTTTACCACCAAAAATACTCGTGCCGCCAAGCACTACTGCGGCAATCGCGTCGAGTTCCAAACCACTGCCCATATCTGAGCGAGTCGTTGTAAATCGTGAGACAAAAATGACACCTGAAATACCTGCCATCAACCCAGAAAACGTGTAGATAATCAGTAGGGTGCGGTCAACAGGTAAGCCAGAAAAACGGGCAGCGACTTCGTTATTACCAATCGCATAGAGTGTGCGCCCAAGTGTTGTGCGTTGTAAAACAATAATTGAGATGATGATCGCAATTAGTAATAACCATAATTGAGTAGGAACACCGAAAATATCACCTTGTCCGAGTCCGAAAAACCATTCAGGATAGCCTGTCACGGAGCGTGCTTCACTGATGCCTTGTGCCAATCCTCGATAAAAGGCAAGTGTCGCCAATGTCATGATGAGTGGTGGCACTTTTACACGAACAATGAGTAAGCCATTGAAAAATCCTGCTGCACATCCAGCGAGAATCGCTATTGTAATAGCAGCTTCAAGAGGGAGTCCTAAATTTTTCCAGACATAGCCTGTTAAAATCGCACTCAATCCTAAAATAGAACCAACGGATAGATCAATGCCACCCGTGATAATGATGAAAGTCATGGGGAGCGCCATCAAGCCAATTTCAGCGAGTAAGCGACCCTGATTTAATAAGTTATTTCGGGTCAAAAAGTTATCATTTGTCGTACTCAATATAGCCATGGTTATGACAAATAATATGAATAAGATGCCTTCTTGACTCAAGAAAATATCTTTTAAGCGATGACTAAGTGTATCGCTATTGTTCGGTGCTGGTGTGGTATCAACTTGTGCCATTATCGTGTTGCCTCCCTTTAAGCACCTTGCCGTCTACGGCGAATTAGATCAATCAGAACAGTAATCAAGATGAGCGCACCTTGTACAGCTTGTATCCAAAATGGTGAAACATCAATAAAAATCATGCCTGAACGAATTGTGTTGAGTAAAATAGCGGCTAACATTGCACCAATGACTGTTCCTTTGCCCCCTAAGATACTCACCCCACCGACAACGGCGGATGTAATGATGAATAATTCTAGGGCAGGGGGTGGGGTGGCTTGGATAATGCTCAATTGTGTGGCATAAAGCACACTCGCAATGCCAACAAAGATGCCATTAATCATAAAGACTTGCATGATAACGCGCTTTTCAGAAAGTCCTGATAAACGGGCTGCTTCTGCATTACCACCAACAGCATAAAACGAGCGTCCCATCGCGCTATAGCGCATCCACAGCGCAGCAAGTACGGTTAAGATAATCATGAACCAGATTGGCGCACTGACCCCTAATGGTTTCATTTGAGCAATGAGATAGCCATCAGGCATATCTGTAACACGCTGCCCATTTGTCCACAGAATCAAAGCCCCTTTGAGGATACTAAACATACCGAGTGTGACCACAATTGAGGGTACTTTGAGATACGCTACAATGAAGCCGATGCCTGCACCAATCGCTGCTCCTAATATTAAAGGAGCAAGCCATGCGACCCAGATTGGCGCACCCCCGACGACTAAGCGTCCGCTAACAATGGCTAGTAACCCAATCAGTGATCCGACAGAAATATCAATATTGCCCGTAATAATCACCATCGACATACCAATGGCAGCCACTGCAATATAGGCATTCCCTTGTAGTACATCCAAAATATTGCGTGTCGCTAAAAATCGTGGATTATTGATTCCAACAATCACAAGTAGCAACACCAAGGCAATGAGAATCGCACTCTCTTGGTTAGACATAATAGTACGCAGTTGAAATTCTCGGGATGGTTTCGGACGGGGTATGACGAATTGCCCAATCGTAACCAAAGCTAAGACCAATAATGACCAAAACCCGACCATCATATTACTGAGATACGTTGCCTCTTCGACGCGATAATCCAGCCAAAATACAATGAAGTATTCCAACATGATGACACCCATCAAGGTCGTAATCAGTGACGTTGCACGATTCACTTCATTATTAGCAATATTCCACAAACCCAATAAGAAGATCACACCTGCTGCAATCGGCATTAATATAAGACCATTAACCATCAACTCAAATTCATTATTGGAACGTGATTCCGTTAAGACTGAAATCGTCGTTGCGCCCAACTCAGGCTGGTTAACAAATGGTAGGTAGGTATATGCTACAAAGATCAAGATGGCTAATATAAAGGGAATGAGCAGCGTAATTGTAAATGGTGCTTGATGTTTACTTTTTATCATGTGTTACGCCTCGACAATCTTTGATGCGTTGGCATCCATCATATCAGCACCAATTTGTTCTTGTGTGGCTTCTTCACGCGAATATTCCGCGACAATTTTTCCATCACGCATCACAAGAATACGATCACTCATCCCTAGAATTTCAGGGAGTTCGCTACTAATCATCAAAATAGCCAAACCACTTTCGGCAGCTAATTCACTCATCAAACGATGGATTTCTGATTTTGCACCAACATCGACACCGCGTGTTGGCTCATCAATAATGAGTATTTTAGGATTACTAGCGAGCCATTTGCCAACAACAACCTTCTGTTGATTACCACCTGAGAGATTATTAGCGATTTGTTCTGCCCCATACGCACGGATTCCAAATTGCTCAATCGCTTTTTCAGCCAAGCGCTTCTCTGCGCCAAAATCAATAAATGAGGCATTGGATACTTGATTCATAATTGGCATGGATATATTCTCACGGATGGTCATCTCGCGCACGAGACCTTGTGTGCCGCGATCTTCTGGGACATAAGCGATGCCATGTTTAATCGCTTGCTTAGGATTATTGACACGCACTTTTTTGCCGTTGATTAAAATATCACCCGAATCAGCAGGATTAATACCAAAAATAACTTGTGCTGTTTCACTACGTCCTGAACCGACCAATCCTGCAAATCCTACAATTTCGCCAGCCCGTACTGTAAAGGAAACATCATTGGTATGAGGAGCGCTTTTAAGATTCCGTACTTCTAGGACGACATCTTTGATATTGGCAGTCTGCTTAGGGAATAAGTTATCAATGGTACGACCAACCATCATACTAATGAGTTCGCTTTCATTGGTTTCTGCAACGACTTTCGTGCCGATATATTCGCCATCACGAAAAACAGTAACACGGTCTGCAAGTTCAAAGACTTCAATGAGCTTATGCGAAATATAGATGATGCCGACACCACGTTCGCGTAATAGCCGTACCGTTTTGAATAAACTTTCAACATCCGACTCCGTTAAAGCTGCTGTTGGCTCATCCATGATAAGTAAACGGGCATTGAGCGAGAGTGCTTTTGCAATTTCGACACGTTGCCGATTACCAACATTGAATGTTCCTACTAAGCGCTTGACATCAATCGTGGTGATTTCAAGTTCAGCCAGCAATTCACGCGCACGCTCAAACATTTTCTCCCAATCGACCATCGAGAATATGCCAAACTTGCGACGGGGAGCATGTCCCATGAAGATATTCTCTGCAACGGTTAGCTCAGGATACAAACTCAATTCTTGATACATCGTCGCGACACCAGCATCTTGTGCTTCTCGTGGATTATTAAAATAGCGCCGTTCACCACCAAACCATAATTCACCTTCATCAGGACGATGCACGCCTGCAATCGTTTTAATGAGGGTAGATTTTCCAGCACCATTTTCACCCAATAGGGCATGAATCTCGCCCGGACGCACTTCAAAGTCAACCCCTTTAAGGGCATGAACACCGGGAAACCGCTTATGAATACCACTAACCGATAAAATAGGCTCAGTCATACAAAATAATCTTTCATGCGCTTTCAATAATAAATTTGAAGCGTTGATAATTTTCTTCCCATACGGATTGCTCCGTAGGTTCATAAAGTTTTGTGGCAATCGTACGGCTCAACATCGTGCGTGCCTCATCAAGATTTGCGAGATCACCACTTGTAATCAATTGGATGATGGCATTGCCAAGTGCAGTTGCTTCTACAGGCCCTGCTACGACAGGGATACCACAGGCATTTGCTGTCATCTGGCAAAGTAATTCATTACGAACACCCCCGCCAATAATGTGTAAACGTTCGATCGATTGCCCTGAAATATCACGTAGTAAGTCCATAACATAACGATATTTCAGCGCTAGGCTTTCAAAGACACAGCGCATCACTTGTCCAACTGTTTCAGGTATGGCTTGGTTTGTCTCAGAACAATAGGTGCGAATACGAGATGGCATATCCCCGTGTGATAGAAATTCAGGTATATCGGGGTCTATCAAACTACGGAAAGCCTCTGCCTCGCCTGCAAGTTGTGCTAAGGTAGCGTAGCTATAATCTGTTCCTTGGTTGAGCCATGTATCACGACATTGTTGTGCAATCCACAAGCCCATAATATTCTTGAGCAAGCGATATGTCCCGTAGACTCCACCTTCATTGGTCATATTGGCAGCATAGGTGGCATCATTAATAATGGGTTTATCGACTTCGATACCGAGTAAACTCCAAGTGCCACTACTGAGATAGGCATAATTCTTTGTGGTTGTTGGCACACCCACAACTGCACTACCTGTATCATGACAAGCAGGCACAATCACATCTAAGCCATTATAAGTACCAATTTTGTCACCGGGTTGTACAACTGGCGTTAAAATATTCGTAGGAATACCAACAGCTTCAAGCAAGTCATACGACCAATCATGCGTCTGTGGATTATGTATCTGTAGGGTTGTTGCATGAGTAAATTCACATGTTTTTGAACCACTGAGCCAATAATTGAAGAGATCAGGGATTGTCAGCAAGGTATCGGCAATAGCAAGCTGGGCGCTTTGTTGTTTAACCATCGCTGCCAAGCCATATAGACCATTAATCTGCATAAATTGGATGCCTGTTTGCTCAAAAACCTCTCGACGAGGCATCCGTTCAAAGACCCAATCCATCATACCCTCATTACGTTTATCACGATAATGAACAGGATTACCGAGTAATTGACCATCTTTATCGAGTAGCGCAAAATCAACACCCCATGTATCAACACCGACGGAGATCGCATCTTGGCTAGCGTTTGCAATGCCTATTTGAATGTTATGCCATAAACGCAATACATCCCAATGAAATGTGTTTTGTGTATAAACAGGGGTATTTGAAAAGCGATGTAGATCACTCATCAAAATTTGCTCACCATCAAAGGTGGCTTCAATTACGCGTCCTGATTCTGCACCGAGGTCAACTGCTAAAACACGTCTATCTGCCATGATGTCCCCCATGTGAACATTTCAAGCAGGTATGTGATGATCTAACATGCAGGAAAGATGCTTGTACTGTAAATGCCGAAAAAAGGTTCATATAAAAACACTTTAGTAAAAATAAATAATAATCATCAGCTAGTAAACTTTCGTTTACTTTCGTTTTGTTAACTTTAATTATGATTGTAACCAAAGTGAAGCATGCTTGTCAACATTGTGAAAAAAGGTACTATTTGATTGGAATGATACGGATGTCTGGATGATTGATTTGGCTTAATTGACTGCGGTCAACACGATCTGTCGTCAAAATGATGTCAATATCGTCAGGGTAAGCGTAGGTGTAAGGCGCAACTTGTCCCCATTTTGTGCTATCCACTAGTAAGACTTTCTTTAAACAACGTGAAAGTAAGCGTGTTTTCATCATCATTTCATCTTCATTGACTTCAGTTAATCCAGCTTGTGCAGAAATTCCCCACGCGCTGACAAATCCAATATTGAGATTAATATCGGGTAAACTATTCGGATCACCAATAATCGAAAACGCATCACGGCGCAATTTACCTGCGGGTAATAAGACTTCAATACTAGGATTTGTCAATAATAATTCAGTTGCCATCAGGTTGTTCGTGACAACAGTTAAGCTATCGAGCGGGCTTAAATAGGGGATGATACTACAGACTGTTGTACTTGCATCAATCGCAATAGCAGCACCATCTTCGATGAGTGCTGCTGCTGCTTTACCGAGTAAGGTTTTTTCATCAACTTGTTTCTGACGGCGTAGATCATACGATAGTTCAGGTTCATCACCGATAGGCTCAAGGACAATTGTGACAGCACCGCCATGTGTGCGCTGGAGCAGATTTTCAGCCTCTAAGGTTGATAAATCTTGGCGGATTGTAACCGCGCTAACGTCTAATTCATTGCTCAATTCGCTGACAGAAACACGTCCTTGCTCATTGAGACGATCCAGAATCAAGCGTCGTCTTTCTTCCATAAATAGTGGCTTCATAATCGGATACTTTCACTTCGTATGAAAACGAAATTAAATGAAATATGATTGTATGCTGTATTATGAAGCAAAAGCCTATCTAAAATCAACCATAGGGCTTATGAGGATGCAATTCTTTCTAATAAGTCCAGTGAAAATTCAGTCATTTGCGTAATATGAGCATCAGCAAGTGCGATAATATCATCTGGTAAAGGAAAATCAGGACTAGGCGCAGCAATGCTGTACATACCTGCTGCTTTTAATGATCGAATGCCATTACCAGAATCTTCAATGCCAACTGTGACATCAGCGCTAACCCCTAAACGACGCATAGCCTCAATATAAATATCGGGTGCAGGTTTACCCTTTGCGACAGTATCCCCATAGACGATCACCTCAAATATTTGGTCTAATTCTGTTAAAGACATCACACGCTGAATAATATCTGTAGGTGAGCCAGAAGCTAAACCAACGCGAAAATGCTCGGATGCAAGTTCAACAGCTTCTAATGCGCCCGGACGCGTAGGCATTTTTTGTTCGTAATGAGCAATAACTCGTTGCTTCATCTCAACGATAATTTCATCAATACTTTCGCTGAGATGAAGGCTATTTTTCATTACTGTTGCCCATCCGATTGTACTTTGCCCCATCGCTTGACGTTGGAAATCATCCGTCCAAATTTTACCTCTATCTTTTGCAAATTCGATCCGTGATTGTCCCCAATACACCTCGGAATCTACTAGTACGCCATCCATATCAAAAATAACGGCTTCAATCGCCATAAGTTAACACCTTTTTTAATGATTAATCACATTTATTACTGCTCAAAACTTTTACTATCATTGTAGGTAATTATTTCAGAAATTAAGGCGCTTGTCGAATCCTACACACTAATGTCGCCTCGGAATATTACCTAAAAATGAACGTATATCTCGACCATAATCAACGAACTTGTTCATTAGCGACAAGCGGCTTCATGAAAACATTAGAATTTCTTGACAAATTATGAGTAAAAGGTTATTTTTATAGAAACCGGTTTCAATAGGTTTTAGGATTAGTTATGAAAACGCAAAAGCTCACTATAAAACGAATAGCAGAGCTTGCAGGTGTCTCGAAGGCAACTGTTTCGCGTGTGCTGAACCATTACCCACATATTAGCGCAGAAGTGCATGAACGTGTGATGACTGTGGTTAATGAAACAGGGTATCAACGTAATCAGGTTGCACGGATGCTCGCTTCTGATCGTTCGCACATGATCGGACTCGTTATTCCGAGTGGCGCACAAGCTATTTTCACTGATCCTTATTTTCCTGTTTTGACACGGGGTATAACATTAGCAGCAAAGAGTTCGCATCTGACATTAGCTTTGTTTTTGTGTGAATCTGAACAAGAGGGTGTCGAAACAATTCGTAGCATTCTCGCAAATGGCTTACTGGATGGCATCATTATTACCGCAGATTACAAAAATAATACATTTGAAAGCGATCTACTCAATAATGAGATGCCATATGTTTTTATTGGCAGACCACAACAAGTAGAAAATGTATCTTATATTGATAGCGATAATTTTGCAGGTGGTTTTACCGCAACAGAGTATCTGATTACTCAAGGGTATCAACGGATTGCAATTATTGGCTCAAGTAAGAATACATCTGGGGATGATCGCTATCAGGGATACTGTGCTGCTTTGGAAAAGCATGGTATTGTTTATGATGCATCGCTCGTTACTCATGGTGATTACAGCATGGATAGTGGCACACGCTGTATGATTGAGTTATTATCTGCTCAACCAGATGCTGTATTTGTTACATCAGATACAATGGCATTAGGTGCGATACGGGCATTACGTGAACAAAATATTCTTGTTCCTGACCAAATCGCAATTGTAGGGCATGATGATCTACCGCCAGCCATCCAAGCTGATCCGCAGTTAACGACGATTCGTCAACAAATTGCTACCGTCGGCGAACTTGCAGTGGAAACCTTATTACAAATTATTGAAAACCCAGAGCGTCCACTGCGCCAGCTAAGTTTACCAGTCGAGTTGATTGTCCGTGCGAGTACTAAGGCGCATGAGCCAATTGAAAATCTAATTTAGAAAAAAGGAGAAATTAGTAACAAACTAAATATATTTTTTACAAGGTTGAAATAGGTTTCAAACAACGCTGATATACGCAGAAAATTTTTTTGACACAACTGAAACCGGTTTCAAAGTAATATTTCAGTATTTAATTAAATAAATTGGGAGTAAATAATGTTACAAAAAAGACTATTCACACTTATTGGGGTAATGAGCACATTAATGCTCTTATCCATCGGTCTTGTTGGCGCGCAAGAGCGCGTTGAGATTCGCTGGTTCGTTGGTCTCGGTACAGGTACAAGCCCTGAACAACGCGACGGACAACAAGCTATTGTCGATGACTTCAATGCTTCACAAGACGAAATTGAACTCGTTCTTGAAATCGTTGAAAACGGTCAATCACAAGAAATTTTATCAACACAAATCGCAGCAGGTAATGCACCAGACATCGTAGGTCCAATGGGTATCCTCGGGCGTGAACGCTTCAATGGCGCATGGCTTGATCTTACCCCACTCATCGAAGCTAATGCATATGACTTATCAGACTTTGATCCAGCACTCGTAGACTTCTATCGCGTGCCAGAACAAGGTCAGCTTGGTTTGCCATTTGCTGTCTTCCCATCATTCACCATGTATAACATTGACTTGTTTGATGAAGCAGGCATTCCTTACCCACCAGCAGCTTATGGTGATCCATACATCGATTGGGACGGTAACGAACGTGAATGGAATATGGATACAATCCGTGAAATCGCTATGATTTTGACTGTGGATGCAGAAGGTAATGATGCAACCATGGAAGGTTTTGACCTCAACAACGTTGTACAGTTCGGTTGGGGCAACCAACAAACAGATATGCGTGGTCGTGATACAATGTTCGGCGCAGCTAACTTCGTTGATGCAGACGGTAACGCTGTGATTCCTGAAAACTGGCGTATTGCTGAAAACTGGTACCATGATGCAATGTGGGTTGATGGTTTCTACCCAAGTGGCGTATACGGTGGCAGTGAATTACTCGGTGGTGGTAGCGGTAACTGGTTCGGTACTGGTAACTTAGCGATGACATCAACCGCCCATATGTGGTACCTCGGTTGGGGTCAAGGCGGACTTGATGCTGCATTCGACTTTGCTCCAGTTCCATCATTCGATGGGAACACCGTTGCAAAATTACATGCTGATACCTTCAGTGTTATGAGCTCAACAGAAAATCCTGATGCAGCATGGACAGTTCTTACCTACATGATGGATGAACGTGGTACAGACCTGCTCAACCTCTATGGTGGTTTGCCAGCACGTACAAGCCTCCAAGATGAGTTCTTTGAAAACTACATTGCCAGCCTAAGCGAAGGCTACCCACAATTTGACTGGGCAAACATGAATTGGAATATTATTTCATACGGTTTGACCATTCCTGATAGCCCAAGCCATGAAGATTACTTGCCATCACTTGGCGAATCAATTGCTCGTTACCAAGAGTATCAACAATTGATTGAAAACAATGCAGATGTTGACGTAGATGCAGAACTTGATGCACTGCTCGAAGACTTGCAAGTAATCTACGACGCTGCGCAATAAAAAAAGCTAGTAATGTCAGATGGGGCAGGCTCGTAAGGGTCTGCCTCTACTAACTGAAAGGGTTATTACCTTATGGATATGTTTTCAGAACTCAATTCCGCAAGTAGCAAAGCCCGAGAGAATCCCTTTCGATTATCACTTGCTAAACGGCGCACAGCCATGTGGGGGCTATTTTTTATCAGTCCGTGGCTGATTGGGTTTTTAATCTTCTATCTTGCTCCAATGATCGTATCACTAATTTTCTCTTTATATCGATTTGAACTGTCAGCACCTGACGAGGCTGCTTTTATTGGTCTGGATAATTGGCGACGGTTACTCTTTGAAGACCCTCAAACATGGCAAGCACTGCGTGTAACGCTTGTATTTGCTGTTATATCATTACCGATTGGGATGCTTTCAGCCTTTATGTTAGCTGTGCTCCTCAATTCAAAAAACTTAATAGGGCGTGATTTATTTAGAACACTTTTTTATGCACCAACAATGGTGCCTTTAATTGCAGCCATCTTAATTTGGGCACAGGTTCTCAACCCACAAACAGGATGGATCAACCGAATGATTGAGTCTGTAGGTATTTCAGCAACAGGGGCAAATGGTATCCGCTGGCTTGATGACCCTAGTCTCATTTATATTTCATATACATTGATTGGCATTTGGGGTATTGGTAACGCCATTCTGATCAATATGGCAGCTCTTCAAGGTGTGCCAACGGCACTCTATGAAGCAGCAGAGATTGATGGTGCTGGTTGGACGCGCAAATTATGGAATATCACTATTCCGATGGTGACACCTGTTATCTTCTACAACTTGGTGATTAGTGTTGTAGGCATGATGCAGTATTTCATTGTACCTTGGGTACTCAATGGTGGTGATGGTTATCCTGAAGGCACAACGCGCTTCATGATGATTCAATTTTACCAACAAGCCTTCTCATTCCAGAATATGGGATATGGTTCAACGATTGCTTGGTTCATCTTTATCGTCGCTTTGGCTATTACGATATTCTTGTTCGCTACTGGACGATATTGGGTCTACTATGCTGGGGAGAATAACTGATGAACAAGCAAAAAAATGAGTCAATATATGCAATTCAAAAACGTCGTCAAGAGCTGATAGTCTCTGCGATTATCACCATCACGACATTATTTGTACTTCTTATATACATTATGCCGTTGATTTTTGGTGTTGTTACATCGCTGAAAACACAATCACAGGCATCAGAACCAAATGCTCCTATCTTACCAATGGATATCATCACCTATGAATATGAATTTGAAGGTGAACTTGAAGAATATGAAGTTCTCACAGTACCATTTGAAGATGGTAATCGTGAGCTAGCATTGGTTGTTCCGCGACGGTCAGCTAGTCAATTTATTGACCCTGCTGATCCTGAAGCTGGACTCATCGAATGGGAAGGCAACTGGCGACAACTCGATCCTGTGCGTGAATTTAGTGTGCAATGGAGTAATTACCCTCAAGCATGGGACACAATTGATTTCTTGCGATTGCTCTGGAACACTTCATTCTATGCCATTGTTACGATGATTGGGACTGTCTCAGCATCTTCTATGGTTGCTTATGGCTTCGCTCGCTTTGATTTTCCATTCAAGAATGTCCTTTTTATGATCTTGATTGCGACAATCATTTTGCCACCAGCTGTGACTCTTGTACCGACCTATGCCTTTTTCATCAATGTGCTTGGCTGGGGTGGGACGTGGCTACCGTTAATCGTGCCACAGATGTTTGGTAATGCGTATAACGTATTCTTGTTACGTCAATACTTCCTCACTATCCCGCGTGAGATGGAAGAAGCTGCAGCGATTGATGGGGCAGGTCCGATTCGCACATTCTTCAGTGTGATTCTACCGCAATCACTCCCTGCATTGACAGCAGTTGCATTGTTCCATATTTTCTTTGCTTGGAATGATTTCTTCGGTCCACTGATTTACCTTGCAGGTAACCCAGAACAAAATCCAATTAGTGTTGGTTTGTCGTCATTCAATGGGTTGTACCTAACGAACAATGAACTTGTACTAGCGGCGGCAGTCATCTCGATGATTCCACCACTGTTACTGTTCTTCTTTGCACAGCGCGTATTCATTCAAGGAATCGTGATTACGGGTGTAGATAAGTAGGCATATCGATTTTGTAGGGATGTACATGCTACATCTCTACAAAATTATGACACGTACTATCAATAAAACATACTCAATACCTTCATAGACGACAACATAAACAATCATATATACAAGTGAGGGTGTTTAATCGCCCTCCTCTAATACAACATTGCCAACTTGGGTCGAAAGTAAACTATTATGCAATTAGAAAAAACATTATATCAAGAACCATCGCAGTCTATTGAAAATCGCGTACAAAATTTACTTGATCAGATGACACTAGCCGAAAAAATCGGTCAAATGACTCAAGTTGAAAAAAATAGCATCAAGCCCGAGGATGTTATGACCTATTTTATTGGGTCAATCCTTAGTGGTGGCGGTGGAAATCCAACCCCTAATACCTTTGAAAACTGGCGCAAAATGGTGCAAGCCTATATGCAAGCCTCACTCGAAACACGTCTCAGTATTCCAATGATTTATGGTTCTGATGCTGTTCACGGGCATAGCAATGTCAAAGGGGCTGTGATCTTCCCACATAATGTGGGCTTAGGTGCAACTCGTGATGCCAACCTTGTAGAACGCATTGCTCATGCGACGGCAATTGAATTACTCGCAACTAATGTTCATTGGGACTTTGCGCCTGCAGTCAGCGTTCCTCAAGATATTCGTTGGGGACGATCCTACGAAGGGTTTAGCGAAGATACCCATCTTGTTACAGAGCTTGGACTCGCATATGCACGCGGTCTACAAAAACGAACTGAATCAGGTGAGTGGGTTTTGCCATCTGTTAAGCATTTTGCTGCGGATGGCGGTACAGAATGGGATTCTCGTAAAGATATACCTAATTATGCACCAAGTAACTGGCAAGCAGCATCTCAAAATTGGCGTATTGACCAAGGGGATGCAAGAATGGATGAAGAAACATTAAGAGCAATTCATCTTGCACCCTATAAAGAGGCTGTTGATGCAGGCGTAGATAATATTATGGTGTCCTTTTCTAGCTGGAATGGGCTTAAAATGCATGCTCACGAATATCTATTAACCACTGTTCTCAAAGGAGAATGGGGTTTTGAGGGCTTCCTTGTGTCTGATTGGATGGCAATAGATCAGCTCAAAGAATCATTTTATGATGCCGTCGTCACCTCTATTAATGCTGGTGTTGATATGGTAATGGTGCCTTTCGATTACAAAACATTCATCAACATTATGGAAAATGCAGTGAGCAAAGGAGACATCACCATCGAACGCGTTGATGATGCTGTTTCACGCATTTTACGGACTAAGTTCAAACTTGGTTTGTTTGAAACACCCATGACTAGCGACAGTTATTTGACCCAAGCAGGCTCAGAAGAACATCGCGCTTTAGCTCGTGAAGCTGTTCAAAAATCGGCTGTACTGCTCAAAAATGATAGTGTACTCCCAATCTCGAAAACATCAAATATCGTTGTTGCAGGCGCTGCTGCTGATAGCATTGGCTTAGCTTGTGGTGGTTGGACTATTGAATGGCAAGGCGGTACAGGGGCAATCACTGATGGTTCAACCTTGCTCGAAGGTCTAAATTCATTAGCAGAAGATAGTGTTCAATTCAGTTCTGATGGTATGTTTGATGGCGAAGCTGAAATTGGAATTGTTGTTATTGCCGAAGAACCCTACGCAGAAGGCGAAGGGGATCGTGAAGATTTAACCATCACTGCTGAACAAACCCAACTGATCGAAGCGATGCGCGAACGTTGTGCTAAACTCGTTCTTTTAATTTATAGTGGTCGCCCAATCATCATCACTCATGTCGTCGATCATTGTGATGCAATCATTGCTGCATGGTTACCCGGTACGGAGGCAAATGCTATCGCAGATGTGTTATTGGGCGATGTGCCATTCACGGGTAAATTACCCTTTACTTGGATCAAATCAATGGATCAACTCCCACTGGCTCATTTAAAAGCAAGTGATGAACAACCTTTGTGGCAATTTGGATTTGGATTGTAGTATGTCACTAGAGAGGGCTTTTGCCCTCACAGTGTATTGTAAATAATATAATTTTTGTGAAATAAATTGGGAGTAAATGATGGTCAAGAAAATATTAACCAGTTTAGGATTGATAGCGGTCATTAGCGTTTTTGCTGTGGTTGTTATTGCCCAAGAGGCAGAAGAATTATCTGCACCACTGATGGATGATTTTGAAACAGAAGAATTATTCACAGATTTTGATCAATTTGGCAATGCTATTGGTCATGCCGAATGGGGCGATAGTGCAGGAAATGTCGAATTATCACTCGCGGAAATTGAACGCGATGGTGAAATGACATCTGCATTAGCCATTACCTATGATATTGCCGCATGGGGTGGTTTTACACATGCTCTAAACGATGGTGAAAATTGGATTAGCCAAGATTGGACTGCTTTTAGTGCATTGCAATTCTCACTTTATGGCAATAATACAGGCGGTACAATCCAAATTGAAATTTTTGATAATCGTAACCTTGGTTTAAATGGTGATACTGCCGAGCGCTGGTTCTTCCGCATTACAGATGATTATGAAGGTTGGCAAGACTTTTCAATTCCCTTTGAAGTGTTCCAACGTCGTACCGATTTCCAACCGGGTGGCGCACCTAATGATGGGCTTGGCTTAGATGCTGTCAGTGGCTATGCCTTTGGTATGCCAGTAGGAACAGGCGCTCAAACAGCTTATCTGGATAACGTTACGGTTGTACCACTTGATGTTGAACCATTGATTATTAACGATTTTGAAGTTGATGAACTCTTCACAGGGTTTGATGCAGAGGGTAATGGTATTGGCTTTGTCACTTGGGGTGATGTTGCTGCAAGCGGCGGATTACGCTTGGTTGATATTGTCCGTAATTCAAGCGATAGTACTGTTCTTGCTGTTGATTATGATGTTGCTGCGTTTGGTGGCTTTAGCAATGTCTTTACTGACGAAGAAAGCTGGATACCTCAAAATTGGACAGAGTACAACACAATCGAATTTTGGGTGTTCGGTAGCAATACAGGAGAAGAAATTCAGTTTGAAATTTTTGATAATCTAAATCCTGATGCCAATGGTGATAGTGCTGAACGTTGGTTCTACCGCTTTGCAGATGATACTCTCGGCTGGAAGCAAATTTCAATTCCTTTTGTAGATTTCCAACGTCGTAGTGATTGGCAACCCAGCGCTGCACTTGATGATGGCTTTAATTTAGATGCTGTCAGTGGCTATGCTTTTGGTATGCCAACAGGAACAGGTGCTGAGGTACTTTTAATTGATGATATGCGCCTTGTTGTAAGCGAAGGCGTGGGTATGCCCGAGGGTGTTGCAGGTGTTCCAGCAGAAACCGAAGTTGCAGAACCCGAAATTGACTTACCAGAAGTTGTACTACCAATCGTTGAACCTAATCCTGACTTTTTAGGTGAGATGGATTTTGCCGAGCCAATTATGGTTTCTGATTTTGAGCAGGGCTTACCGTATGTACTAGGCGGTGGTACTGCAATCGGCTATGTACCTTGGGGTGATACAACTGCGAACACAGTGCTGGGCATTACACAAGTTGCCCCTGCTACAGCACTTGCGTTACCAGAACAAAGTGAGTTCAATCAAGTTTTCCGTATTGCATATGACATTAGTGCTTATGGTGGTTTTAACCATGGCTTTACTGATGGTGAAACCTTTGCACCACAAGACTGGACAAATCATAATGCGTTCCAATTCTGGTTGTATGGTAATAACACAGGGCAAGCTATCCAAGTTGAAATTTTTGATAACTTGAACCCTGATGTAGAAGGCGATACTGCTGAGCGCTATTTCTATCTACTAGCTGATAATTACGAAGGTTGGCAACAATTCACGATTCCATTTGCATTCTTCCAACGTCGGACAGATTTCCAACCGGGTGGTGCATTGGATGACGGTTTCGGATTAAATGAAGTCAATGGGTATGCGATTGGTTTCCCTGCTGGTACAGGCGCACAAGTTGCTTATATCGATCAAGTACAAGTTGTCGTTGTTGAAGACCCTTCAAACGTACAAATTGATGGCGAAATTCCACCTGTAACGAGCATCGAAATTGACGATAGCATCACATGGGATAGCCGTGAATGGGAACTCCTATGGTCAGATGAATTTGATGCGGATGCAGGCACAGCAATCAACGACGAATATTGGACATGCGAAACGGGTCAAACTGGTTGGGGTAATAACGAACTCCAAAATTATACGACCAGCATTGACAATGCTGCCCATGATGGTGAAGGTAATCTTATCATCACCGCGATCCAAGAAAATGAAAATAGCTATACCTCGGCACGTTGTATCACTGAGGACAAAGTAGAATTTACCTATGGTCGTGTTGAAGCCCGTATCAATATCCCAGATGGTCAAGGTATTTGGCCCGCATTCTGGATGTTAGGGGCGAATTTCCGAGAAGTGGGTTGGCCTGTAAGTGGCGAGATTGACATCTTAGAAAATATTGGACGCGAGCCTAACACAATTCATGGCACTGTTCATGGACCCGGTTATTCTGGTTCAAACGGGCTAGGTAATAGCTTCCGCGCAGATGATCCTTGGACAGATGATTTCCATGTATACGCAATTGATTGGGATCCCTATATTATTCGTTGGTATGTCGATGGCGAATTATACGGTACTGTATCGGTTAATGCGCTACAAGATAATCAAACATGGGTTTACGATCATGATTTCTTCTTGTTGATAAATGTTGCAGTGGGTGGTAACTGGCCCGGTTATCCTGATGAAACGACAGAATTCCCACAAGAGATGCTGATTGATTATATCCGTGTCTATCAACTCGATAGCTAAAACATCCATCACGATAATGTTTATTGAGAGGCAAGCGCATGTAACTTGCCTCTTTAATTTTCTTAGGAGATATTTTTATGAAATTAAGATTATTAGCGCTGCTGATCTTGTTGATGATGTTTACAACAGTATCGGCACAAGACGATTTACTCCCGTATCAAAATCCTGATTTATCGATTGAAGAACGGGTTGCCGATTTACTTGAGCGCATGACGATTGATGAAAAAATTGGTCAGATGACACTCATCGAAAAAGGTAGCATCACGCCTGATGATGTGTCTGTATACTATCTTGGCGCGGTGCTGAGTGGTGGTGGTGGCTATCCCGCAGGTAATAACTCTCCTGAAGGCTGGCTACAAATGGTGAGCGACTATCAAGATGCTGCGATGAATACTCGCCTTGCTATCCCTCTATTGTATGGTGTTGATGCCGTTCATGGACACAGTAATTTGTCGGGCGCTGTTATCTTTCCACACAATGTCGGTTTAGGCGCAACACGCAATCCTGAATTAATTGAAGAGATTGGGCGTATCACAGCCTTAGAGATGATTGCAACAGGTATTTACTGGAATTATTCACCTGTATTAGCTGTTCCTCAAGATATACGTTGGGGACGTGCCTATGAAGGCTACAGCGAAAATACGGACCTCGTTACCGAATTATCAACCGCAATGCTCAATGGTTTACAAGGGGATGACTTATCCTCACCTGTTACCGTACTCGGCACACCAAAGCACTTTGTAGCCGATGGTGGCACACTCTTTGGTTCATCTCCACAACCCGGTGCATTTCTTGATCGCGGTAACACGGTGCTTGATGAGGCAACACTCCGAGAAATTCATTTAACGCCATACTACTCTGCAATTGAAAATGGTGCGCGTAGTATTATGATTTCTTACTCAAGCTGGAATGGCGAACGCTTACATGGTCAAGAATATCTTATTAATGATGTCTTACTCAATGAAATGGGTTTTGAAGGTTTCATTGTATCGGATTGGCAAGGTATTGATGATGTAGCGCCCAACTACTACGACTCAGTTGTACAAGCGATTAATGCAGGCATTGATATGAATATGGTGCCCTATGATTATGTTAGCTTTATCACAACCATGCGCGATGCCGTTGAAAATGGTGATATTTCTATGGAACGCCTCGATCAAGCTGTTGGTAATATTCTCCGTGTGAAGTTTGAACTTGGTCTGTTTGAACGTCCTTATGGTGATGAAACCTTAATCGAAACTGTTGGCTCGGATGCGCACCGCGAAGTGGCGCGTGATGCTGTTCGTCAATCATTGGTCTTGCTCAAAAATGAAAATGACGCATTACCAATTAATGCTGATGCTGAACAAACTGTTTTCATTGCAGGTGATGCTGCTGATAACATTGGTATTCAATCAGGCGGTTGGACAATTGAATGGCAAGGGGCTTCTGCTAATCTGACAGAAGGTACAAGTATTCATCGCGCCTTACGCAATGCTTTTGGTGATGCGACAAGTATTACTTACAGACCATCTGGACGTTTTGAAGATGATGATGGTAATCCAGAAACTGCTGATATTGGTATCGTTGTCGTAGGTGAACAACCCTATGCTGAATGGTTCGGTGATAGTGCTAGTGTTGCTCTTTCTTCGCGTGATTTTGCGTTGATTGAAAATATGCGCGAACAAGTTGATACCCTAATCGTTGTCTTAATATCAGGTCGCCCGATGGTAATTGATGAATCGCTGAACTTGGCAGATGCGTTTGTTGCTGCGTGGTTGCCGGGTACTGAAGGGCGTGGTGTTAGTGATGTTTTGATGGGCGATTACGACTTTACAGGGCAATTACCATTTACATGGTTGCGCTCAGTCGAGCAACTCCCATTTGATTTTAATGCACTCGCCACAACAGGCTGTGAAGCACCATTGTTCCCATTCGGCTATGGTTTGACATACGCCGATAATTCAGCATCCGATGCTTGGCTTGATCTTGCTGTAGAATGTGCGCCTGTTCGAGTAGAAATCGAAACACAAGATGTTGTCATTCCTGATGCAGATTCACTTGCTCCACAAGGGCAGTATGGCTTTAACTATATTGCACCATTTCCCGTCAATATCACACTTGATGGCGATTTTGCAGATTGGGCAGGTGTTCCCTTTATGACGCTTCCAAATAACGTCAGTGATCTTGATAATTTTGATCCTGCTGTAACGTTTGGTGTTGTTGCTGATGATACGAATCTTTATTTTTATGCTAATGTTGTTGATGACAATATTATCAGTGGTGAACATGGTGTAAATTATTGGAATGAAGATTCTGTTGAATTTTATCTTAATGCGACAGGCGATCTTGAATTGAGTAGTTATCAAGCTGGTGTTGCACAGTTGACAATCCCTGCATTGAATATCACTAATCCTGATCCGACAGTAATTTCGGGTGTTAATGGTGCAAGTGTTGGCGCAAATGTTGTTGCTATTCAAACTGAAACAGGCTGGGCGATTGAAATGTCTGTACCATTAGTCAATGATGTTTGGTCAATCACTCCCGAACAAGATGGTATTTTAGGCTTTCAAATTCATCTCAATGGGGCATCGAATAGCGCTCGTGATACAAAATTGATTTGGTCGGCTGCTGATACCAGTGATAGTTCTTATCAAAATCCAAGTCTGTTTGGACAACTCACATTCTATCAAGTTGAAACAACGGACTAGTGTAAGTTTTAAGTCCGATTACGAAAAAACCACCTTACTTCAAGGTGGTTTTTGATTTCACCAATTGTGAAATTAAGGTAGAATTCGGCGTGGAACAACCCGATTAAATGACTTCCAGTAGATGAATGCTTCGGCATAAGCAGACCCACATTGCATCCCACGATATGCACTTTGGATATTAATCATTCGCATCATAGGATTATCTTCAGGAGCAGGCATAACGAAATCAGGCTCGTAGGTATCAGGCATCATTTGGCTGACATGCTTACTCAACATTTCAACCTTTTTATCGAAAAAACCGCTAATATCGACCCATTCTTCTGGGATGAAACTCAAGCCGAGAACCCCATCCATGAAAGCAATCGGACAAGGTTGACGATAAGGCTGTAAATCGGAGTGAGGATAATTACGCACCCGTGCTAATTGGGCAGCATCCAATACCATTTCATGGGTATAGCGATGGTCAGGATGATAATCATCTTTGGGATGTGTGATGATAATATCAGGTTGTGCTTGGCGGATGACGTTGACAAATTGAGCAGTATACTCATCTGTTGGCTTTAAGCCCCCATCAGGAATCCCCATCCACACTAATTCAGCCCCAATGACATCCGCAGACGCTTGTGATTCTTGATGACGCACGGCTGCAATCTCATCAGGATTACCTTTGGGTCGTCCTCTACCATCAGTGACAACACACATAAAAACTTTATCTCCGCGTGCTGCTGCTTTAGCGAGTGTACCACCACACTGTACTTCAATATCATCGCCATGTGCGCCAATTGCTAAGATATTCATTCTGTTCCCTCATTAATAATTGCCTGAACGTGTTCTGCCAGACGTTTATTTGCAATGTTTAGCTTTGTAATTGTTGCATCATAATATTCAAGATCTGCGTGAATTGTTTCTTCGAGGTCATCAAGGACTGCTGATGTTGCAATTGCTGATGTACCACCTTGAACAGTCCGAATATCGACAAAGGCTTGCGGATCAAGCGCTTTTTTCAATATTTCGTCGGATAATACGACCTCTCGCCCGATTTTTTCTACGGATACCTGTTTCATCATGTCAGATGTTAGGTCAGTAGGATTGAGCTTATTCTGGAGCGCATAGGTTACCATTCCCGATACAATGCTATGGGCTTGACGGAATGGCAAATTCGCTTCTCGTACAAGTGTATCTGCAAGTTCTGTAACTGTTGTAAATCCTGCAATTGCACGCGCTTGAAGATGCTCTACATTAACGGTTAGCGTTGCCATCACGGCTGTATAAAGCTCTAAAATATCTTGCGCTGTTTCTAAGCTACCAAATAGCAAGGGGAAAATTTCATCTTCAATATCTTGAGTATCGCCAAATGGGATATTATGACATTGCAGGTTAATGCCTTGTGCATAAGCAATCATACGGCTAATACGCGCTCGGATATGTTCAAGGACAACAGGATTACGCTTCTGAGGCATGATTGAGCTAATTTGGATGAAGCTATCATCAATACGAATCGCACCGCTTTCTTGGGTTGCCATGAAAAGCATATCTTTAGTGAAACGGGATAAGTTAACACCAATACTGTTCGTGACGGCAGCAACATCGGTTAAATTATCTGATGTTGCAATGCCATCATAGGTACTTGCCATCACGCCATCAAAACCTGTTAAATCAGCACTCAATTGACGATCAATCGGGAAACCTGTTCCTGTTAAAGCGGCAGCGCCTAATGGACTTTGATTATTGGTATCGTAGGCAAAAACTAACCGACTCATATCACGTTCTAAGACCGATAATATGCCTGTGATGTAGTGCGCCATCGTATGTGGTTGCGCTGGTTGGGTATGGGTATAACCGGGCATCAGCGTATTGATGTGATCTCTAGCGAATGCTAATAATGTTGCTCGAAACGCTGTTAAGTCTGACATTGTTTGCAAGATCATAGGACGTAAGGCTAAACGTGTCAGTGCATAACCAAGATCATTGCGACTGCGTGCTAATTGGAGATTGCCACCATACGCTGCACCAATCAATGAAATGATCTTGTTTTCCATTGCAAAGAATAAATCTTCAACACCTGATTGATACCCAAGATTTTCCAATCCATCCGCTTCAATTTGTGCGAAGGCTTGTAAGAGGGCAGCAGCATTTTCTTGGGTGATAATCCCACAACGATAGAGCATGACAGCATGTGTTTTATTGGCTGCTAACATCGGTTCATAGTAATATTTTTCCGCATCTTTGAAAAAAGGTTGTAAGACCGTTTTTTCATAGAGTGGATGCGGAAATGTTTTGGGTGAATCTGCCATACTTAGCCTTTCAAGCCTGTGAGTGCAATACCTTCAATGATGTATCGTTGGAAGACAATCACAATAATTAATAATGGAATAACCGATAGAGATGCCCCTGTCATGATGAGATTCCATTCCGAGCCTGCTTCACTAGAAAAGAATTGTATGCCAACAGGTAAGGTCATCATCTCTTGTCTGGACGTAATAATCAAAGGCCAAATGAACGCATTCCAATTCCCTAAGAAATTAAAAATACATAATGCACCAATCGCAGGTAAACTTAATGGAACAGCAATGCGCCAGAACAAGCCAAATTCACCGACACCATCCATCCGCGCTGCATCGAGCAGTTCATCAGGCACACCTTGCATAAATTGGCGCATCAAGAAGATCCCCGCAGCCGTAATTACACCGGGGAAAGCAATACCCCAATATGTATCAACCCAAGACGGACCAATAATCGGATTGGCTGACATGATGAACCAAGGAATCAAGAGCATTTCCGTTGGTACCATCAATGAACTCAAGAATGTGAAAAATACAATCTTCTTGCCCGGGAATTGATATTTTGCAAATACATATCCTGCCATTGAATCAAAGAACGCAACACTAATTGTTGACATAATAGCAACAATTAAGGAGTTGAAATACCAGAGTGGTAATTTTGTCTCAGTCATGACATAAGTATAATTATCGAGAGTTGGTTCTTGTGGTAAAAATCGTAAAATAAGAATCTCAGAAAGTGGTTTGAAGGATGTGGAAATCATCCACACAAAAGGCACAATCATTGTAATGCCTAAAAGGGTTAAAATCGCATATGAGAATGCCTTAGACCAGAAACCACTGGCTCGCATTGAATTACCACGTTTACGTTTTTCAGTTTTGAATATATCTGTTTTTACAACAGTCATCAGTATACCCCTCTAGTCCACACTTCGACTGGTCAATGTCAATTGGAGAACAGTAACAATCATAATGATAATGAATAATACAACGGTCAGCGTTGCTGCATATCCCATGTTGTTACTATCAAATGCTTCCCTCACAACACGTAATACCACAGTTGTTGTTGAATTGAGCGGACCGCCACTACCTTGTTGAGTCATTGCAAATACAGGGGCAAACATCCGCAAGAATGCAATTGATTGTAGAACAACCAAATATACAATACTCGGATTCAATAGCGGGAAGGTGATCCCCCAAAAACTTTGCCAACGATTTGCACCATCTATCTCCGCTGCTTCGTAATAACTACGTGAAATCTGTTTCAAGCCAGCAAGGAAGATAATTACAGCAAATCCTAAGCCTTGCCAGACAACAACGGCTGTAATTGACCATAAGGCTTGGTCAGGACTTCGTAGGAAAGGTTGTGTAGGCAGTGAGAAGGCTTGTAACATACTATTGATGAAGCCTTGCCTTTCAAAAAGTATTCGGAAGACCCACGAAATCGCAATAGTTGATGTCACAAAGGGGAGGAAAAAGACAAGCCGATAGAGCGTACTCATAAATCGAATTTCATTGAGCATTAAAGCAATTGCTAATGATAGAACAAGCTGAATGGGCATCCCGACAGCAATATATTTAGCCGTATTTTCAAATGCACGGCGTGTCGGTGATCGTTCTTTGCCTAATTCCTCTACAAGCTCTTCGTAATTACCTAATCCAACAAATTCTTGTTCGATTGCCATTGGATTCCAGTCAAACAAGCTCATCTGGAATGCAAATACGGTAGGGTAAATGCGGATATATAGGAAGAAAATAATGGGTATTGCTAAAAAGATATACGCCCAAAGGACCTTCCGCTGTGCAAGCGTCAAATTAAACATGGTTCACCATCGATATGGACTATGATTTGTTCGCGTGGAATTAATTTATGACATGGACAGTACCTAGAGCCTCTAGGCATTTACAAATAGGGCGACTCAATGAATCGCCCTATTGTTATTCAAAAGCGATCAGGAAACCTTAGCGGCTTTCCCAGAAATCATCTAGCAAGTCTTGCTCAACTGCTGCTGCTTCTTGGAGCGCATCACAAGGATCAACACCTGCGAGGCGTACAAGGTCAAGCGCATCAATTAAGTTTTGACGTTGAGCGCTTTCATCAATGAAGAAAGTAGCATGTGAATAGTTGAGACCAGCGATGAAAGGACCTAATTCTGGATCAGCAAGTAATTCAGGATCATTTGCTGCTGCATTTTGTGCAGGCAATTCACCAACTTCATTCACCCAAAGCGTACCTGCTTCTGGCGTGGTGATAAATTGGAGGAAACGTGTTGCTGCTTCCAAACGTGCTGGATCTTCTGCTGCACGACGTGTAATACCATGTGTCCAGTATGAGCCATAGGTATGACGTTCGCCATTAGGACCAATAGGAAGTTCAGCAATACCAAAGTTGAGGTCTTCGTTACCGCGTGCTGCTGCTAAACGGAATGAACCATCAATATGAAGCGCTGCTAAACCAGCTACGAAGGCATCATCTGCATCGGCTGTACCGCCAACACCTTCATTTGTACCTGTCAAGAGATCGGTTTCAAATTGGGTTAACCATGCAAATGCTTCACAGCCTTCTGGGCTATTCCAGAGAACTTCTCTACCATCTTCACTGTAAGGTACACCACCATATTGGCGGAGGAGAACTTCACGGAACCAATGATGCGCTTGCCCACTCATTTGGATGGCATAACCTTCGGTTTCGATATTGTCGAGGCTTGCTTCACCATTATAAACGGTTGCTGCGACTGCCATTTCAACAAATTCTTCGAGGGTTTCAGGAGGACCATCAAAACCAGCAGCTTCAAGTAAGTCCAAGTTGTAGAATAATGAGAGTGAGCGTACAGCCGTTGGGACTGCATAGTATTCACCTTCAAATGCTGCTGAACCACTGACCATCGGAACGAAGTTTTCGTTGATATATTCTTCGGTGAATGGTTCAGGAAGTGGCACAAGATAACCAGCATCAACAAATGCAGGAATCCAACCGTAAAAGAGGGAAACAACATCAGGACCGACACCACCAGCAACGGATGTTGCTAATTCTGTACGGAAGTTATCATAAGCAATATCGCTATTATGGATTACACGAACATCAGGATTTTCGGCTTCAAATTGCTCAATGAGCATATCCATTGCACCCTGACGTGCTTCAAAGAAATATTGCCAATACTCAATTTCGATAACATCATCTTGAGCAACTGCTTGAAACCCTACCATCAAGAGCATCAAAGCACCAATTAAAACTAAAGCTTTTACTTTCATTGTTAGAACTCTCCTTAACTAAAAAACAGTTTTTAAAAAACGAGTAGTTTGTGAATGCTACTTTTACTATGGTACTGTATTTAATAGCATTCAACAAAAATAACTCGTTAATCACAAGTTTAAAAGCATCAATTTTGATGCAGGTCAATTTTGAACAAGCGTGCAGCATTCGCACCAAAAATCTGTTGAACTTGCTCATCGGTCATATTCAGGTCATAACAATCACGCAATTGGTCGCGCAAGTAAGGTTCTGCAAAACCGCGTGGGAAGTAACTGGAATCCGACCCGAAGATAATACGTTCAGGACCAATGGTTTCCATATATTTGCGGAATAGCTTTTTGGTTGACCAATCGCCATCGACCCAGCGTACCCACTGATTTGAGCCTGATGTATCAATCGAGACATTTGCACATGCCCAACAGAGCTGTAATGTCTCGCGTATCCATGCACATCCAAAATGTGGTACAACAAAATTGACATCTGGGAAATCACGGGCGATGTTATGAAGTTTGAGAGGGTTGATATTTTCGTGTGTTGCAATACCACCACCACCACCTTGAATCCCAAAATGAATCAAGACAGGTATATCCAATTCAGCGCACATTTCCCACACAGGGTAAGCAGCTTCATCTTCAATGGGATGGTCAATCATGGGAGCTAAGAGCTTGTAGCCTTTAAATCCATGCTCATTTACCGCACGTTTCAATTCTTCGGCTGCATTATCTCCAAATGGATGATGATGCGCAAATCCGATGAATTTATCAGGATGGCGCTTAATGACTGCGCCGAGGTTATCATTGCCACCACCTGTCACAAACCCGACTGCTCGCAATCCGTAGGTGTCGATTTCGGCTGCCCAACGATCTGCTTGGGTTTCATCATCGGGTAGGTTTTTTTCTGGTGGTTCAAATCCCCACATTTTGCGCCAATGGGCGCTATAACCCATCGCTGATTCACCTAATTTTTGGGCGCGTGCGTCACCACGCCGTTCACGATATGCAGCACGAATATCTGTGCCCATATCTTTGAACCAAGGTTTTGCAGTTGGAAAATGGGTGTGAAAATCAATCACTTGTAAATTTTGATACATGATTGGTCTCATTTTAAAATAATATTTAAGGTCTTTTATATTGTATCGCGCAACTGCGATGATGCTATAGGAATGGTATAGTCCAATTTTTGCAGTTTCTTGTGTAAATGTGCTATATAATTGCGAACATACCTCAATTTAAACGCTGCTTGATTTTTGACCGTTACTAACCAACTAATCCATTGCATCCAATACACTTTGAATTTGTTGGATATGATTCTCGCAATGGTTAGTATACATTTCCAGTAGGCGCTGCATTGTGTATGGCTTGCCTGATTTGAGACTTGTTCCAGATTTATCCCAATCATTTACATTAGCAAACATATCAGCCCAACGCGCATGTAAGCCATCTAAACCGTTGAGTGATGATGCAATTTCCGCACGTTTTGCATCAGGTAGATCCGCTAAAATATCTTGTTGTGTCCAACTCAGTGCAGCATTCTCTTCGCTTAATACACGTTTGCAAAGTTGATAAGCATTGCTATGTGAGTCGAATAGGTGATGTACATTTTGAGCAATTGTCCACTCCCCTTCGATATATGCCGTTGTTAACTGCTCAGGCGATAAATGGCTAACTTGTTCTCTTAAACGCGCTACAAATGCTCTGATAATGTGTATTTGTTGGTCATTTGACATATAGATAATCTCTCTATGAAGTGCTAATTGTCCATCATATCGGCTGTATCGACAACGTAGCGCGATAATCGATTGAAATATTTTTGTTTAATTGCGTGATTATGTTTATCCCCTTCAGGCACATTAGCACTTACCACAACAGGGGGAACATAGCCTTGTTCGTGCATAATTTGGGCAGCTTGTACAATGATTGTCTGCATGATGAAAACGCCTGATAAGGTTGATGTTGCCCCAACTTTTACGATGCTATTATCAAGTGGAAGGGCGCTATCACCTCGTGGTGTATGCGTATCAATGACTATATCAGCAATTTCATACAAATTTTTGTGACTTGAATGGCGTGATGAGACTTGCTTACTGTGTTCAACTGACGTAATTGCGGCTACAGTTAAACCTGCTTTTTTTGCTATCTGTGCTGCTTCTATTGGCACAGGATTAATCCCTGAGTTCGAGATAATGATAATTGTACTACCTGAACGTAATTGATAATGTCCCAAGATTAAAGCTGCTGCGCCTTCTAAGCGCTCAACATCACCACCTGATGGATCAATAATTGTCATTGCACAACCTAATCCGCCTGCACGCCACATCGCTTCTCGTGCAACCAATTCGGAATGCCCACTACCAAATGTGAGAAAATCACGATCATTCATGATAGATTTTGCAATAGATTGGGCTGTTTGGTCTATCGCTTGCGTTTCATGCTCAATAATTGCTTGAAATTGATGAAGTGTATGCTGATGAAATGCTGCGATCATATTTGTCATTTAACTGCCCCTGCGGAAATCCCTCTGATGAGTTGACGTGAGAAGATGGCGTACAATATCAAAATTGGTATCATCGCTAAAGTCAATGCAGCGAGGAGGGCGCTATAATTGGTCTTGAATTGTCCTACAAACTCCGAAACACCGAGTGTGATTGTGCGTGTTTGTTCTGTATTCGCTAAGACTAAAGGCCACCATAAATCGTTCCAAACAGGGATCATATGGAATACAGCAACTGTCGCTAATGCAGGACGCACAAGTGGCAGCACCAATTGGAAGAAGATACGATATTCATTCGCACCATCAACCCGTGCAGCATCTTTTAGATCAGCCGAAATATCGCGCATAAATTCCGAAAGGATAAAGACCGTTATCGGGATACCCCATGCCGTGTATAAAATGATTAATGACCAAACCGTGCCTTGTAATCCGAGTGATTGCATAATGCGGATAATGCTCACTGTACCAAGACGAATGGGAATCATGATACCGAGTGCAAAGAATAAGGCTAAGAATCCATTACCGAAAAACTTATATTCTGATAAAGCATAGGCTGCCATTGATCCTAAGAGCAAAACTAAGACCAGCACTGTGACGGTCACGAAAAAGCTGTTCCAGTAATATCCAATAAAACTAGTTCGCTCGAACACGGTTTCATAGCCAACAAAATCAAGGGGATTCGGCAAGGCATACGGCGTTGTAAAAATATCGCGCCGTCCTTTAAACGAATTCATGACGACAATGATGATTGGCAAAATCGCTAAAAGTGAATAGGCAATCAATACAGCATAGCCCGATACATTTAACACTTTATCAATCGGGAATTTACTGGCTACATCTGATGAACGTTTTTGTTTTGACATAATGATAACTCCCTATGTCCGTACTAAACGACGTTGGATACCGAAAAGATACAGTGCAACACCCACTAAAATAATGAGGAACATCATGGTTGCAATCGCTGTCCCCATCCCATAGTTTGGTTCGGCTGCACCCCCTGCACCAAATGCAACACGGAAAAAGAATGTCCCTAAAATATCCGTTGCTAAATTGGGATCACCTTGGCTGCCTTGCATGGTATAAATGAGTGCAAATGAATTGAAATTGCCGACAAATGTCAAAATGCTGACGATACCGACTGTTGGTAAAATTAGAGGGAATTTAATCCGCCAGAAGATATTCCAAGCGTTTGCGCCATCAACCATCGCAGCATCAATCACTTCTTCGTTGATACTCAATAAGGCAGCAACGAAAAGCATCATCGGTAAGCCTGTGAATTGCCATACCGATACTAATGCAACCGTAAATAATGCCGTATCTGCACGTCCGAGTAAAGGTGTTGGGATACCTGCTGCTGTTAGCGGATCGTGTAAAATTCCCCAAATTGGACTTAAAAGCAATGACCAAATGAACCCGACAATCACATAAGACAATGTCGTTGGGGCAAATAGAACGGTTCTGAAAAAAGCAACACCACGTAAACCGCGCCGCGTTAATATTGTTGCGAGTAATAAAGCCATTGGATTTTGAATAGCCATATGAATGAGAAAGAAAATGATATTATTTTTGAGCGCATTCCAAAAACGGAACGACCAAAATTCTTCATTAAAAAGCCGATCAAAGTTTGCAAGCCCAACATATGTCGATGAACCATCACGACTAAACTCTAAGAGACTCAAGCGAAGGGAGTCTAAGAGGGGGAATGCCATAAATATGGTATAACACAATAATGCGGGCAAAATAAAAACTATGATATGAAATGGGAAAGGCTTGCCTTTGCGTGTCTGATTCATAATAATTTTTCCACATTCATTTGAAAAATAAGTGTTGATGAAATGGTTTAACAGTAGAGGCGCAGTATACTGCGCCTCTACTATTTTATTTCGTGAGATATTTATTTAGCTGGCATTATTCAGATTCTGGATACCAGAGGTAGCCTTGTAATTCTGCCATCATATCTTCTGCGGTAACTTCACCTGCAAATGCAGCAGGGAACAAACGCCATGCTTCAAGGCGTGGGGATGTTTCACCGCGTGATAGATATTGTGCTTCAAGACGAATGGTTGTATCACATTCTGATTTCCAGCTAGCCATTTCAGCAGCTACTGGATTTGTAATTTCAATTGGGTGGTCTGATAGTGAGAAGAAACCGGGTTGTGCATTGGTGTAGAGTGCTGCAAATTCTGGTCCTGCAACCCATTCTAAGAATGTACGTGCAGCTTCTTGTTTCGCTTCATCACTATTGGTACTCATACCAAGACCAATATCAACATGATCGGTTACATAGCATTCTTGACCTGCCACAGGCACAGGTGGTTTGAATGCACCGAGTTCAAATTCGCCTTCAATTTCTTCTGCTTGGAACAATGGAATATCCCATGAACCTGCAGGGAAGATCGCTGCTTGCCCGAATGGGAAGAGTTGTTGCGTATCAGCATAACCAATTGCTGAGTAACCATCTGCTAAGTAGGGTTCCCATGCAAGAACAAAGTTTACAGGATCAACAAACATGGGGTCTGTGAGGGCAACTTCGCCATTAATCAGTGCTTGACGACCTGCTTCACCACCATACCAATTCGGTGCATTATTATGGAAACCCATTGTCCAGTTTGTCCAACCATCTGCTGTACCAAGTGCGAGTGGATCAATACCTGCTGCATCAATATCAGCTAAGAGCGCAAGGAATTCATCGGTTGTTTCTGGAACTTCCCAGCCATTTGCTTCAAACATAGCGACATTATAGAAGAAACCATGCAATACAGAAGCCATTGGTACACAATAGACTGTTTCGCCATCGCCAGCAATCCAACCACTACGTGCAACAGGACCAAAGGCTGTTTCGCCATCAGCATCAACGAGCAAGTCGTTTACAGGCGCAAGATACCCGCGTTCATAGAGTGCAAGGCTAATATCAAACGGACGGCATGTGATAAGATCAGGTCCACCACCTGCATCTAACTGGGCTTGGAGTGAGCCATCATATTCGGTGTTGAGAGTGGGTTCAAATGAGATTTCAATATTGGGGTATGTTTCATTGAAAGCAGCAAAAATAGCATCCCACTGTTCAATATCTTCAGTACGCCAACTACCCATCACTAATTCGACGACATCATCTTGTGCAACGACCACTGATAAACTCAGTAGCATCATTGCAACTACGATTAAAGAACTTAAAAGTTTTTTCATTTAAAGACTCCTAAAGCTAAAAATATTTATACGCCATACCGATTAAATGGTACGAAGTTATTCCATCTTAACGTGATATAATTATTTTCGCTATATGTCCAAGTTATTTTGGAGTTATTATTTTGGCAGATCACACCTTTATTTTGCATCATGAGCGCTTATTAACATTTTGGGATTTTGATGATAATTTACAATCACAAGGTCAATATCAGTACAATTTGCAACCGATGGTTGAAACACTTGATTTTGTAGAAGATAGTCATTTCGGATCAAAATCATTATATCTAAAACGGGGTGATTGGTTACGGATTCCTCGTGGCGATTGTTCGGCGCTTAATATTCATGGCAAAAATGCTCAAATCACAGTCGTCGCATGGCTCAAGCGGATGCAGCAACCTCCCACATATGATTGTGAAACCATTGCAGGTGTATGGGATGAATCTCGCAAGAAACGCCAATATTGCTTATTTCTTGATTTACCAATTTGGGAGAGTGGCGATCAAGTCGGTGGGCATGTTTCTTATCATGGCGGTCCTACGCCGAACTATAAATATTGTATGGATGCTGCGATTGGTGCTACCCCTGTAAAATTTGATGAATGGCATTGTGTTGGTTTCACTTATGATGGTGAGTATGCGCGTTCTTATCTCGATGGTGTTTTAGATGTGCGTGAAGGGCGTAACCCGTTTCATTATCCACAAGGCTTATTTGATGGTGGCACAGATGGGGCTGATTTTACCGTTGGTGCTGTCAGTCGTAGCGGTGAAGCGGGTAATTTCTTTCATGGTATATTAGCAGGTTTGGCGATTTACGATACTGCACTCAGTGATGATGCGATGCGCCATCTTGCGACAGAATTAGATTAATTTTTTGAAGGAGTTTTTATGAAAGTCGGTATCGTTGGTGCAGGCTCAATGGGGCATGCTCATGCTGCTGGATGGCAGCAAACAGACGCAGATATTGTTGGTGTTCTATCAGGCAATGAAGCCAATGCTGCGGTTTTAGCAGAGCAGCTTAATGCAAGTGTCTATACATCGTATGTTGATTTGCTTAATGATGTTGATATGGTTGATATTTGTGCGCCGACCCATTTACATAAATCCTATGTATTACAAGCTGCCCAAGCAGGATGTCATATTCTGTGTGAGAAGCCTATCGCGCTTACTGTTGAAGATGGCTTAGATATGATACGTGCTTGTGATGCTGCCAATGTGCGCTTTTTTGTGGGTATGGTGCTGCACTTTTTCCCAGAATATATAAGCATGAAAAATGCAATTGCATCGGGCGCTGTTGGAACACCAAAAGTTGTGCGGATGACACGCGCATCGTATCGTCCTAAAAAAGCAGATGATAATTGGTTTATGGATGAGGAAAAGTCAGGGGGCATGATTCTTGATTTGATGATCCATGATTTTGAAATGTCACGCTGGCTCATTCAAAGTGAGGTTAAGCGTATTTTTGCGAAGTCGATCCGCAGCCAAAATCCTGATGTACTCAATGACCACTGTTTAGCGATTTTGCGTTACGATAACGGCACAATGGCACATATTGAAGGCAGTTGGGCGTATCCATCACCGACTTTTAGTGTGCGTGCTGAAGTTGCAGGTGATGCTGGTTTAATTGAATGGGAAAGTGACAAAACTGTACCACTCCAGCATTATTTGCATCAAACCAATGATAATGCTTCTGATGTTGCCTTGCCAAAAAGCCCTCTCACAGAAGACCCTTGGGCTATCGAGGTTAAACACTTTTATCAATCCGTGATCGATAATACGCCTTTCCGAGTATCGCCACTTGATGCTTTACGGGGCTTACAGATTGCATTAGCAGCACGAGAATCCGCGTATTCAGGCAAACCAATTACGCTTCAGGCAGTGGAGGTATCATCATGAAAACCTTACGAGTGGGTATTATGAGTTTTGCTCACCTTCATGCTGAAGGCTATATACAAAATTTGCGCTCTATGCCTGATATAGAATACATCGGTTTTGCTGACCATGATGCAGATCGCCTAAAAAAATATGGTGAGCAATTTCAATCAAAAACATATCCATCGTATGCAGATTTACTGGCTGAAAAACCTGATGCAGTCATTATTTGTAGTGAAAATAACAAGCATCGTGAATTAGTCGAACTTGCTGCGGCAGCAGGGGTTCACATTCTATGCGAGAAACCGATTGCAACTACAGAATCTGATGCTCAAGCAATGATTACAGCCTGTGCAGACGCAGGGGTTAATCTAATGATCGCATTACCGATGCGATTTTCAGCAACCGCGCAGCAGCTTAAACAATCACTTTCTAATAATGATCTAGGTGCATTATTTTGTGCGAATACGACAAATCAAGGCGAAAATCCTGATTATCATCGCGCATGGTTCAGTGATAAGGTGTTGGCAGGCGGTGGTGCTGTCATGGATCATACGGTGCATGTGGTAGATATGTTACGGTGGTATATGGATGCCGAGCCTATCGAAATTTATGCGGAAATTGATAACCTTTTTGATCCTGATGCGCGTTTAAGTGTCGATACCGCAGGATTATTGATGATTACTTTTGATAATGGTGTTTTTGTGAGTCTTGATACCTCATGGAGTCGTCCATCGTTTTACCCAACATGGGGGAATGTCAAAATAGACCTGATTACAGATCATGGTGTGGTACAAACAGATTATTTTAACCAAAAATTGACTGTTTATGATGGACAACAGCAAAAACCACTTTGGCACTTTTGGGGTAGTGATCCCAATCAGGGTATGATTGCCGAATTTTTCGCCAGTATTCGGGATAAGCGTTCACCGCTTATCACAGGCGAGGATGGTCTAGCTGCGCTAAAAGTCGTGCTGGCTGCGTATAAAAGCGCTCAAATTAATGATGTTGTATCGTTATAGCCAGTGCTTTGATATGATTGTGTTTTCAAACTATACGCTCTGAGACCTTATTCATTAAGGTGATTGTGGTTGTGCTATAATTAACGCTATAAATGAAATAAAACATTGCATCGAATAAAGGAATGCAATCTGAGAGGCTTGCTATGGAAATTAATCAAATTGCCAAAATGATTGAATGGCTCGATGAAGAACGCCGTAATGATAAACAAGTGATTGCAACACTTGAAGAACGGCTGGCACAACAATCTGAAACAATTACAACCCTTCAACGCCGTGTGAATAGTGTCGAATCGGATCATAGTATGATTCAAGGTACATCCGTCTCACTCGGCGACCAAGGTGATTTTGTCGATAAAATACGAGCAGAAATGCGCCAATTGCTTGAAACATCAGAAGCGCGTCGCCTTACTGCCGAACGTGAAGCAGAACGTCGGATAGAAATTAACCGCGATGGTATGCAGCGCACTATCCGTGACTTACAAGAAAAATTAGATGATTTACAACGTAATACAGGGCGCTTATCTGAGGTCAAAACAGAAGGTAATCGGACTGCTGATAGTGTGTCAGTTATCCAACAGCGTGTGGATGATTTGACCAAACGGCTTGAAGAACCAGACCGTCGACTTGCATTTTTGGAAGAGCAACGCCGACAAGATGCCCGACGGGTTTCTGAAATTGAGAGCGAATTACCTGAAATCAAAAAACAGATTGATACCGTGCGCCCCAAAGTAACACTCATTGAAGATTTATCATTACGCAATGAACGGCGTATCCAAGAAGTACAAAATGGTGAACGAGATCGTCGTGAGCAAATTCAGCAATTTCTCGATCAACAACAATTGCTAACCCAACAGCGTGACCAGAAAGTTGATGATATTCTCAAACGCTTCACACAACACGACCAAGCCATGCAAGATAATATCGAACGCTTTGAAACATGGGCATCTGCTTACCGTGATATGCGCCGTATTATTGAAGACTTTGACCGTATCGGAGATCGCCTCGAACGACGCATTAACGAAGTTGCTGAAATGCAACGCTTGAGTGAAGAACGTTTCCGTCAAGAATGGAATGATTGGCGTGAGGACGATCAAAAACGCTGGAAGCAATTACGCCTATCTAATGATGAAGTTTGGCGGAATCATGATCGGGAATTTGAACAATTTACAGCCAATTTTAAAACTTTACAAACACGTATCGAGCCGTTGATGGATAGTCTCAAACGCCTTTGGGATTTAGAACGAGAACGCGCTACAATGTATCGTGACCGCTACCAAGCAATGATTATGCAATTCGATACGGCGCAAGCATCACCACTCAGTACACAATCAACATTAGCAGTGAACCCTGATGATACCAACGGCACGGCTGGATTCACACAAAACGGATCATCTTAATTTATGCGTGTTATCGGAACAGCAGGGCATGTCGATCATGGAAAATCAACACTTGTACAGGCATTAACAGGCATTGATCCTGATCGTTGGCAAGAAGAGAAAGCGCGTGGCTTAACCATTGATCTTGGTTTTGCATGGTTTGATCTACCTGATGGCGAGACAGTTGGTATTGTGGATGTACCGGGTCATCGAGATTTTATTGAGAATATGCTGGCAGGGGTGGGGGGTATTGATGCTGTTTTGCTCATCATTGCTGCTGACGAAGGGGTGATGCCACAAACCCGCGAGCATCTTGCTATTCTTGATTTGCTAGCAATTCCTAAAGGACTTGTTATTCTAACTAAAGTCGATCTCATTGAAGATGACGATTGGTTAGATTTGATCGAATTAGATATACAAGATGTATTAGCGGATACAATCCTCGCTGATGCTGATATTTTGCGGGTGTCAGCTAAAACTGGCGAAGGTCTTGATGCGCTCATAGACAATTTATCATCTGCATTGAATCAATTACCACCTCGTACGGACTATAATCAACCTCGTTTACCTGTTGATCGTATTTTTACGGTGGATGGCTTCGGCACAGTTGTGACAGGAACATTATCGAATGGAACATTACAAATTGGCGATACTGTCGAGTTTCAACCATCTGGTAAGCAAGGACGTGTGCGCGGATTACAAAGCTATAAACAAGATATTGATGTTGCCTTGCCGGGGAGTCGTGTAGCTGTTAATGTTGTCGGTATTAGCAAAGATGATGTGACACGCGGCGATGTCTTGGCGTTTCCGAGTCAATTACAAGCGACGCAATTGATTGACGTTCAATTTGAATATTTAGCTGATATTGAACGACCTCTCAAGCATAATATTGATGTGAAGTTTTTTTCGGGCGCATCAGAAACATTAGCAACCATACGTCTCTTAGGTATTGATGAGCTTGCACCTGCTAATACTGGGTGGTTACAACTGCGACTACGAGACCCTATCCCCTTGACACAACGTGATCGCTTTATCTTGCGCTATCCTTCCCCTGCACAAACGATTGGCGGTGGTGTGATCGTTAACCCTCATCCAACACAGCGCTGGAAACGATTTGATCCCACTATAATCGCTCAACTACAAACACAATTAGATGGTACACCTGCGGAGCGCGTGGTACAAGCAGCCGATGTTGCTACACCACAAAAGGTCGTTCATTTACAGAAATCAACAACCTATGCCGATGATATTTTACAAGCAGCTATTAATGAGGCGCTTGCTAATAATCGCCTGATGGCATTCTCTGATAATACATTTTGGGCAACAAGCCGTTATCAAGCATTACAGGAGCAAATTGTCGTATTCGTCAATACATATCATCGACAATTTCCGTTGCGCTTAGGGATGCCACGCGAGGAGTTACGTAGTCGCCTGAGCATCAAAAATGCTTTGCTAACCGTGTTACTTGACCAGCATCCATATGTTGTTAATCATGCAGATTTAGTGCAATCGCACGATCATCGCATTGAATTTACAGAAACTCAAGAGCAACAGATTACTAAATTAGAAGTACAAATGGTATCTACACCCATCACACCACCGTCTTATAAAGAAGCCAGTGATATTGTGGGTGAGGATGTTTTGCGTGCCTTGATTGCGTTGGATTATATTGTGCAGGTATCTGTTGATGTGATTTTTAGTGCCAGTGTTTATGAACAAATGGTTGAGCAAATTTTAGCGATGTTTGACGAACAACAAGCTGTTGATGCAAAATCTGTGCGTGATGTGCTTGGAACATCTCGTAAATATGCTATTGCACTGCTTGAACATCTTGACCAACTTGGACTCACAAAACGTGTCGGCGATAATCGCATTCGTGGACATATTAATAAATGAAAAAGCGCCACAATGAGCGCTTTGTTGGATTAATTATCTGATGATTGTGCCATTGGCAAGGTAAAGTGGAATGTTGACCCTACATCAACTTGACTTCTGAGCCAGATACGACCACCGTGTGCTTCAACAATACTTTTGGAAATCACCAATCCAAGACCTGTGCCTCGTTCGACATGCTCCAATGTTGGTACACGATAAAATTTCTGGAACATATTTTGTTGATGCTCTTTTGAAATACCATACCCTGTGTCTGCACAACGAATTTCAACCATTGGCTGATCGGCTTCATAGTGAGGGTGCAGTGATAATGTGATTGAACCACTCGGGCGATTATATTTGATGGCATTTGTGAGTAAATTCAAAATAACTTGTTTAATTTTTCCACGATCAGCATCAACAATGAACGCATCTTTTGCAACACTAATTGTAATATCTTTGTTTGATGCTTGAGCTGTTACCATATCAGCCGTTTCTGCTAAAAGCATCTGCATATCATACTGTGCTACATCTAAGCTAACGCGTCCCGATTCTAAACGTGCAACATCAAGGAAATCATTTGTCAATGTGATGAGCCGTCTCGTTTCGCCTTTCATCGTTGTGACAATATGACCTCTTTTTTCTTCTGGTAAATCAGGTCTTTCTAATAGTGTTGTACTCGCTTGGAGTGCTAAGAGCGGAGTACGCAATTCGTGCACCATTTCAGAGATAAAATCACTTTGCTGGAACATCCGAGCATTTTCGATTGCCATTGCAGCTTGGCTTGCTAAAATCCGTAGCAACTGCACATCATCATCATTGAATTTGCCGCCATTTTTTTTATTAACGGCTTGCACGACTCCAATCACATCTTTATGGGCACGCATCGGGACACCGAGTAAATTGCGTGTTTGAAAATCTATTTTTTCTCCCACACCTCTAAAGTGATTACTCGTGCTTGTTGAATCTTCTATAACACGCGGTTCACCATGAGTCACAATCCAGCCTGCGATACTGCCTTCAAGCGGTACAATGAGTTCTTCCATCTCATGTGGGTTGATATTGGTAGACATGGCGAAACGCAATTGACCAAGTGTGGTATCCATCAACATGATTGATGCAGCTTCTGCCTCGATCAAATCTTGGGCTGCAAAAACAATCTTCTTCAATAAAGAGATGTGATCGTAGGTCGATCCAAGCTGCAATGTAATATCAAAAATTCGTTGGTACTGTGAATGAAGATCTTGACTCATGGGTCTTATTATCCAGTATGATTCTAACCAAGAATGTTAATTTATAATACTTTATTGAGACAGGTCATAATTTCAGGCAATAAATCAGCAGCATCCCCAATAATAACTTTGTCTGCAAAGCGATCCATAATCGTTGGCTCTAAATTTATAATAACCAATTTTGCGCCATTACGCTTGGCTATAAGGGGTATATCACTAGCTGGTGCAACTTCCAATGATGAACCTATAATGAGCATTAAATCGGCAGCTTGTGCAGCTTTCTTAGCACCCCTCATTTGTTCATAGGGTAGTTGCTCACCAAATAAGATGACATCTGGTTTTAATACACCATGACATTCTGAACAATGCGGTATCGTAGCATCGTTTAATAATTGTGTGATAATCGGCTGACCATCATACGATTTAAAACAATTGATACAGGTTGCTGTTCGCATATGTCCATGCAACTCAAAGATTGATTGTGTTCCTGCTTTTGTGTGCAACATATCAATATTCTGTGTGATGACTGCTCGCAATTTCCCCATTTCTTCCAGTTTAACGAGAGCATAATGAGCAGGATTGGGGAGTGCATCTAGTGTTGCTTGTGTTAATGGACGTACCCAATCAAAGAAAGCCTTAGGATTTTTACGAAATCCATAAATGCTAGCTACTTCTTGCGGATCAACATTTTCCCATAAGCCAGAATCTTCACTACGGAAATCAGGTATTCCCGATGGTGTGCTGATGCCAGCACCCGTAAATGCTACAATATTATCAGCGTGTCGAATCCACTCGGCAACGACAGCGATATTATCATCCATAATATATATTCCAAAAACATTTTTCGTAAAATAAGTAGACCTTATTTTACAGTGTCTACTTATTTGCGATAGAGCGAATACGCAATTTCACTTCATCTGCGAGCTTAACAAACTGTCCTGATACCATCGCTGTAGGTTGCAATAAGACCATGGGCTTGCTTTGCTCACCCGCTTGGAAAGCAAGTTCTGGTGCAGGTGAAATAATCGCTTTCACTTCACGGTTAAGACGACTCTCAGCTTCATGCCAAGGTAATGTTGATTGTGAACGATTCACCACCACAACACTGATATTGCCTGCACCGACTAAATTATCAAGGACTTCTAACTGCAGTTTAGCCATTTCAATAGCAACTGCGGTTGCTTCAATGACAAATAGTAATTGATCGACTTTTTCTAAAATAGCAGCGCTAGCAGGTGTCAGACTACTACCGAGATCAATAATCGTTGGATTACCAAAGCGACGTAGTACTTCTACAATTTGTAGCGGTTTTTCAACATCAAAATCAATAGCTGCATCATGTGGATTCGATGATGAAACAAAGGATCGTAGACCTGTTTTATGTGTTGTAATAGCAGCGCTAACCAATTCAGGTGTAAGCGAGCCTTCTTTAATGAGTGCGCCCATACCATCGACATCATTTTTAAGGAAAACACTCATACTACCGATGCCCAAGCGTAAATCTGACAAGATTGGTTTTTCATCTTGCTTGAGTAAAGCAGATGCAACGTTAAGAGCAACTGTCGTTGTCCCCACCCCACCTTTAACACCTAACACCCCAACTAGCACACCAGCTTTACCTTGTGTTGCTGTTGTTTTTGGTGGTGTTGCATCATTATTCAACTTACCAATTGTCGCTGGCTTTGCTGCTGGTTTTGGCGGTGGTGTGATATTTCCTTTGCGTTGTAAGACGCTTTTAATACGATTTGCCAATTCAGCAGGATGTGTTGGTTTCGTGAGATAATCATCGGCACCTGCTTCAAACCCTTTGACTTTATCATCAATCAAGGTTTTTGCAGTAAACATAATAATGGGTGTATTTGCTGTCTGAGGGTTTGCCCGTAAACTACGGCAAACATCAAGACCATTCATATCAGGCATCATAACATCTAAAATAATCAGATTAGGTGCTTCTGACGCTGCTTTTTTAAGTGCTTTACCGCCAGATTCCGCAACTGCGACCTCATATCCTTGTCGCTTTAGCATAAGACTAATGAGTTTTAGACTATCAACATCATCATCAACAATCAGGATTTTTTCAGCCATAATTCATTAAATGCCAATCACTAAATAGCTTATCAACAATAAATTGAGTCTAGCATGAAAGACCTTTAGTCACAAGTTACCCTAACTAATTACCTACATACTCTGTATAAGTCATTATCAAACAGAATTAGATGTTAGTTTGTTGACCCGCTAGCAATTGTCTACAATTGCTAGCGTATTCACCAAAGATATAACTATTTGGCTTAGATTATTTGATAATCTATTGCGTCTATTACGACAGGGGACTTGCCTTTAATCACATTTTACTATACAGTTTTTAGTAGAAACAACTGTGCTTAATCGCATAATAAACAATCAATGATTCAAAATTGATCTTAATATGATAGATCAGATAATAGTAGAAAACATCCAACTGTTTGACTATAGCCAGCAAAAATAGGCAAGAACAGTAAAAACGGCTGCTTTAGCAAAACACTAACAAAACAATCCAACCGCTCTAATTTGCGGATGAAATTTTGAGAAAACGAGCGCAAAAATCACGCTCGACAAGTAATCGGTAACCATAAAGAATGAGATTGGACACACAACTTTTATGATAAATCAGAATAAAGAATTCTGTAAAATTAGGCATCTTGCCTAATGTTCATTCTGTTGTGTAGTTTATAAACCCAACATAATAACCGATCACTTGATCTACAGTGTAATGCTTTCTACAGCCGTTAATCCTATTATGGATATTACGGCTTTTTGTGTTTAAGTGAGGATTTTGATGCCGAAAGTGACATTACTAGAATGGCAAAAGAAAAATCAGGAGCGTGTGAATGTTTATCTGGATGGCGAGTTTGCCTTCGGATTAAATATCATGGATGCTTTGCAATTGAAAAAAGGTCAAGAGCTTGACGAAATAACGATTGCAGAACTCAAAAATAAAGATGCAATTGTCAAGGCAATTGATGTAGCTGCTAACTTACTGTCCTATCGCCCACGTAGCACGGATGAGATCCGCCAAAAACTAGCGAAAAAAGGCTATGACGAATTTGTCATCGAAACAGCAATTGACCGCATGGTCAATTTAAAATACTTAGACGATCACGCCTTTGCTCGTTTCTGGATTGAAAGCCGTAATCGGAGCAAACCACGCGGTAAACGTGCCTTAAGCTATGAACTCCGTAATAAAGGGGTAGCTGATGCAATCATCCGCGAATTGTTGGAAGATATGGTTGATGAGGAATCTGGAGCGTATGAAGCTGCTCAAAAGCGGATTCGCCGTATGCGTGGCAAAACAGAGCGTGAATTCAAACAAAAGGTTGGGGCATTTCTACAACGTCGCGGATTTAACTATGAATCAGTGAATCAAGCCTTAACAACCATCATTGAAGAATTGCAAGTATCAGACCCTGATTTTTTTGCAGAACCAGATCATGATTGGTGAGGATTCTAAAATTGTTTATGACGGAAGCACTCAAACTAAATATTATTGGATACCGTGAAAGGAGAAACGATGGTCAACCATATGCGAAAGCATAAGTCTTGCCATCGGGATAGAACCTATGGACCCCGTATTAGCGATATTGATAGCAGTAGTTGTGGGCATTGTGACTGCCGTAGCAGGATTCTTTTTTGGGCGCTCTAATGGCGAACAATCAGGGACAGAACGCGGTTTAGAACAAGGTCGCAGCGAACTACTTGAAGAACAACGATTAGAAGGTCGTAGTGCGCTTGCTGAAGCACGCGACGAAGCAAAGAACATTGTTCTTAATGCCAATGAGCAAGCAGCAAAATTGATTACCGATGGTGAACGTAAAGTACGCCATAGATTGGAAGAATCAGAGCAAAACATCGCGCGTCGTCGTAAAGAACTTGACCGCGAAGAAGAAGGTTTAGAGCGTCGCCGAGTCGGTCTGGATAAACGGGCTGAAGATATTGACCATCGCTTAGAACGCATGGAACAGCGCGATCAACAATTGAATAAACGTCAAAGCACCTTAGATCGTAAACAAAATGAACTGAGCAAAGCGGAAGAAGAGAAGTTTGAAGAATTACAACGCATTGGTCAGATGACAATTGATGAAGCGCGTGAACAGGTTTTAACATTAGCCGAGCAAGATGCGCGTAACGATATTGCACGTATTATCCGCCAAGTTGAAGCGGAAGCACACGAAGAAGCTGATAAACGTGCGCGTAGTATCATCTCAATGGCAGTACAACGTTTAGCGAGTGAACACGTCAGCGAAATTTCTGTTAGTGTTGTTCCACTCCCTAGCGATGATATGAAAGGGCGCATTATCGGACGTAATGGACGGAATATCCGTGCCTTTGAGATTGCAACTGGTGTTGATGTTATCGTCGATGATACACCTGAAGCCGTCACAATTAGTAGCTTTGACCCTGTCCGCCGTGAAGTAGCGAAACAAGCAATGGCAAAATTGGTCACTGATGGACGTATTCATCCGGCACGTATTGAAAAATTAGTTGAAGATACACGCGGTGAAGTCGATCAAACCATCCGTGAAGAAGGTGAACGGGCTGCCTATGAAACAGGCATTCATGGTTTACACCCTGAAATTTTGAAACTGCTCGGTCAGCTTAAATTCCGCACGAGTTATGGGCAAAATCAGCATGCACATGCTGTTGAAACCGCTCATCTTGCAGCCATGATTGCTTATGAATTAGGGGCTGATGTACAAATTGCTAAAGCAGGTGGCTTGCTACATGATCTTGGTAAAGCTGTTGACCACAATACAGAAGGGACACATGCGCTCATTGGTGGCGAAATCTTACGGCGCTATGGTGTGCATGACTCTGTTATCAATTGCGTTGAAGCACATCATCATGAACGTGAGAAAATCTGCGTAGAAGCGTATATTGTGGAAGCTGCGGATGCTATTTCTGGCGCACGTCCGGGCGCACGCCGTGAAAGCCTCGAAAGCTACATCAAACGGGTGAAAACACTCGAAGAAATTGCAAATGGCTTTAAAGGTGTTGAACAAAGTTATGCACTGCAAGCAGGTCGTGAAGTGCGTATCATCGTCCGACCAGATGATATTGATGATTTAGCTGCGATGGAACTAAGCCGTAATGTCGCTCGTCAAATCGAAGAAACAATGCAATATCCCGGTCAAATTAAAGTCCACGTTATCCGTGAAACCCGCGCGATTGATTTCGCTAAATAACATAATTAATGATAGGGCAACGCATCTGTTGCCCTATTTCTATCCTCTTATGATGATAATTTAATCGCTTGTGATAACGCCACATCCCATGATAATGATTGATCTAAAGCTAAACGATCATCAAGTTTAGATGTGATGTCTGGTAAAAAAGCTGTAGATCGCTTTGTGGTGCGATCAACATGAAATGCCAATGCTTCCATTGTTGCCGATAATTGATTCTGTGATTCATTAATCATGAATACCATAAAATGCAAACTTTTACTGGAGCGTGCAATTAAGCGACTATAAACCGCAACTGTTTCTCCTGCTTTTACTTCCGCACGATAACTCAACCGTTGATCGACAGCATACAGCCCTATTTGATGCTCATTAAGGAATGCGCTTGTCATGCCTAAGTCATCCATCATCACAAATACACTATCACTAAAAATTCCCAGATAGTGTTGTACATTCATGTGTTCAAAAATGTCGAGATATTCATTGGGAATCGTCACGCGCAGATGTTGTGGCAATGCTAAAATATCCTCTAGTATCATTGAGATGCCCTTTCTCTAATTGAAATTGCCCCATATAGTAACCATGAATCAAAAAAGGGGCGACTAAGCACCCCTTCATTGGTTCTTGATGCTGCCACGATTTACACCGCAATATCACGTCGTTCAAAATTGATGAATGATCCACCGATTAAGAGAAGCGCTAAACCAAGCATCAATGCGACATGCCACATTGTAACCCCATTCAACAAGGTACTTTCGACATTGTAGTAGGTGAATAAGGCAAAGGACTCAATTGCATTCATCCATGTGCTATCCACAAGAGGTCCTAAGCTCTGAATTACAAAGCTAAAAATGATATACCCGGTGATGATGGTTAGGACTTGTTGACGACGGCTGATGACTGCGCCTGTAAAGGTTGTCAACGCTAACAAGAAAATCATAACGGGGATGACACTTAGTGTAACAACGATCAGCTTATTGATGTCGATGTCGATATTTACGCCAAATTGACCAATGTATAAGCCACTCACGGTTAAGATCATTAAGATGATGATATTGAGCGTATACGCTAAGAATTTCTCGAAGATAACACGCCAACGGGGCAAGGGCAGACTAAGCATCACATCCATTGTGCCATTATCTTCTTCTGCCGATGTGACCCGTAAACCCATCACAACGGGGTATGCTGCAAACATCAGCGCTAATTTGCCAAAAACACCCACTGCAATTAAGCCTTCTACTGATGCTAAGACATTAACATCGGTCACCCCTGCTGCTGCCATCATCCAAGGGGGCAGTGATGCAAATAGATCAACTAATTGTAAGCCATTAAGCGCAGGTGATAGCTGCAATGTCAAAATCATCATCGAGGCAAAACCAATCCCCCATAAGAGCGTCATTTTCCATGTATATCGCATTGTGTCTTTAAAAACAGCCCATGCCATATGATTACCTCCTTATCCATTAATATCACGATTTTCAAACGCATACAGTGAAATAACAATCGCAATCAATGCTAAACCCAATAGCAATGTGATATTACCTCCATTGAGCGCTTGATTGAGTACCACACCTTCGGAATCAAGATACTTAAAAACCGATACACGCCCAATCCATGCAGCAATTGGTGCTTCTGTTGTATTGATTGCGCCAGCTATGATATTCAGTACATAACTGACCATGACGAAACCTGCTGCTAATGATGTAACAATTAGCTTGTTCGAGAATAGACTCCCGATGAGTGTTGTAATTGCCATAATTGTTAAAGTCGCAGGAATCAGATTAATTGAACCCAGTATCATTGTGCCTATATTGAGTTCAACATTAAAGAAACTTGATCCTGCTATGATTCCAACAAACAAAAGTGCCACAATACAGCATAAGATCAAAATATAAGCTAGAAAACGCTCAACAATCACTTGCCAACGCGGTGTCGGTAAAGCAAGGATGATATTCATCATGCCACTATCTTCATCATTTGCGGTAATATTCAATCCTGCAAGGACAGCAAATACAGCAAGTGCTAATCCACCATAGGTAAACCCTGCAAAGGCAATGAACCCTTCTGCTGTTGTTAATAATGCCGCATCCGATAAACCGAAGGCACTGAGCATAGCAGGTGGGAAGGATTGCAATAACGCACTGTATTGATTAATCACTTCAGGGTCTTCGATGACGGCTGTGATGTAAAAGGTGAGCAGCGCTAATCCGATTCCCCAATAGAATATTTGTCGCCAGCTTTGTTTGAGTTGTTCTATAAAGAGTACCCCTGTCATGATATAACCGTCGCTTCCTGACCCGTACTTAGCTTGTCTTCTTCGCCATAAAATGCAAGGAAAATATCTTCTAATGTTGGGTCTTCCATATGTAGATCAATCACATACCCATCACCGATTGCGCGTAACAGAGGATCAAAATCACCATTTAGCTTGAGTGTCAGCATGTTATCGTGTGTATGAATAGCACTTACACCTGCTGTTGCTTGTAGACGTGGTATCCATGCTTGTGGAACAGCATCTCTTAGGGTGATTTTCACGTTTCTAAATTCAACATGGGTCAATTTTTCAACATCTTCTACCGCTTTTAACTGACCATCACGCAAGATACCGACACGATCACAAATCGCCTGCACTTCACTCAACACATGCGATGATAAAAAGACGGTGCGACCTGTCTCTTTATACTCGTGCATCATTTGATTGAAAATTTGTTGCATCAATGGATCTAAGCCACTAGTTGGCTCATCCAGAATGAGCAAATCAGGATTGTGCATCATCGCTAGAATGATACCGAGCTTGCGTTTATTACCTGTGCTGTAATCGCCTACTTTCTTCGACATATCAAATTTGAGGCGATTAGCCAAGGATTGTGCGGTCTGATGTTGTGCATTTGCATCACCACGCACATTGGCAACATAGGTTATCACTTGCTTTGCTGTCCGATTTTTCCAGAGATTAAGTTCTCCCGGTAGAAAGCCAACTTTACGATGAATGTCGATACTTTTATCGCGCACATCCATACCAAAAATCGTTGCACTACCATGTGTTGGGCGGATAAGATCAAGCAAGATGCGAATTGTTGTTGTTTTGCCTGCGCCATTGGGACCTAAAAATCCGAAGATTTCCCCTTCATAAACAGCCAAATCAAGATTGTCGAGCGCAAGTGTTGGCGTTTGTCCCCGTGTTGCATAGCGTTTGCTGAGATTTTGTGTTGCGATGATAGCTTGTTTAGTCATGAGCGTCATCTCCCCTAGAGATTGTTAAGTGTTGTAGGTATCGAGCATTTGACGAATTGTTGTCATAAACTCGCGTAGAACGGTTTTACCAGCATCATTATCAACACCATCAAGTGGTGTAATATAGTGGTCAAGCATATCGACCATCATTGTGAGTGTTTCATCTAGCTCAGGTGTATGCGATGCTGGAATAATATCCACAAAGTGAATGAGTCCATATTGCAAGCTATTCATGAGATAGGTCAGTGTGAGTGGATCAATATCTTGACGCACTGCACCAGCGTCTTGCATCTTCTTGAAAAACCCCATGAATACTTGTATCCGTTGCAAGAATAGATTTTCTAATCCTTGCCTTTTCAACATATTGCCGATGATACGACGATCATTTTTGTAGAGTACACGTAGAAACTCATTTTCAAAAAATGCACTCAGCGCATGGCGCATCCATCCCCCGTATGTGCCACTGTTTGGATCATTTTCGACACGCTCAATCCATGTTTCGGCATACTGCTTGCTTTCGTACCAAATTAAGGCATCGAATAAGTCTTCTTTTTTATTCCAGCGTGTATAAAGTGTACTTTTGGCAATGCCCGCATCGCGTGCAATATCATTGATTGTGGTTTTGTCATAGCCATAATGTAGAAATAAGGCTTTTGCTGTCGATAGTATCCGTAAATCTATTTCATCAAATGCTGCCATAAATGCCTTTCTTCCAAACTTTTTGACTCAATAACGTTATCTGGTCATATCGTATTATAAATTGTCATAAAAATACCCCCAAACATTGGGGGGTATAGTTGAATAATTATGCTTTTGTTTCTAAATATGTTGATTAACGTATATCTGCTTCGAGGATATAGTCTCCGAAACCTATATCTGTTCCTAAAACGGTAGCACTTCGTAATGTTATCAGATATTCGGATGCATCAGGTAATGAGTAGGTGAGGGATGCCGTTGTACTCAAGGCTTGTGTTTGTGAAATAGCAGTCAAGAAACCTTCATTAACATTATAAATAATGATGAATGGTGCAGCGACATTATCTGATGTAACAGTAATAACTAATTCGTCTCCTGCATCACCTGAATAACTGTAGCCTGCTGTTGGATTATCTGCACTGAGCGTACCGTTATAGGTTTCACCGATTTCAAGTATGCCATTATCAATATAATCACTCGGTGGGTTCACAAAACTGAAAATATCACCTGCGACTGTGTAAATGCCAAATACACCAATACAAGCACAAACACCAATTAAACCTACAAGGATCAGCGAAATAGTCGCACAATTGAACCGACCTGATTTTTTCGCTGGTGCATCATCAATCGCCTCATATGCCCCCATTTTTGCAGATGATGGCGTATCTATATCAAAGTCATATTGATCTGTACGCAATGATTGTAATAATGTACGAGCCTTATTTTGGCGATCTTCGTTTTCACTCAGGCGTAAAACGTTATTAAGGGCGTTACGTTTTGCTTCAGGATCAGTGGTTGCGTTGGCAAATAACCACCATGCGTCTTCATTATTACGATCTGTACGTATAATGTCCTCAAGAATATCAATTGCCTCACTACCTTGTCCTGATTTAATCAAGTCATAGGCTTGATCGAGTTGGTCACTCATATTTGATCCTTCGCTCTATTTACGTAATGATAATTTTAATTATAAACGAAAAAACAGCCGATGTAGATAGCATTGACTGTTTGCTTGTGAACGTAATGAAAGAGTTACTGGTTGGACTTTGTTTGTGCTGACTCTATAATTTGTTTAACAATTGCTTTACCAGCATCAGGGTTTGCATCAGGTGGGGTGAGAGCGCGGTCTAAGATGTCGCCAATACCTGCTAGGAGTGCGTCTGTTTCTGGCATATGATCTGGATTTTTGACATCTTCCATTGTAACTAATCCATATGCTAGCATATCCATGATATGTGAGATCACGCGTGCATCTATATCTTTACGGATAACACCTGCATCTTGCATCATTTTTACAAAGATGAATCGTCCATCTTGATCTTGTTGCCGCCGAAAAAAATTATCAGGCTTACGAACGTAACTGCCTAGGATACGTGCATCACGCTTAAACATAGCTGACATAAATGGACTCTCATTGAGGGCATAGAGTATTTTCTTATACATTGACCCAATTGTTCCGCCATCTTTGTCATCTTCCAGCATTTGTAACCACCGCAAAGAATAGCGCTGTGTTTCACGGATGAGCAATGCCTCGAATAAGGTATCTTTACTATCGAAATGTAAATAAATTGCGCCTTTACTGATACCTGCTTCACGAGCAATGTCACTGACAGTTGTTTTGTCATAGCCATAATGAGCAATTAAATCTGCTGCTGCGTCTAAGATACGCTGTTCACGTTCGTCGTTGGATGATTTTTCGATACTCAAATGTATCTCCTCTTAATTAGATGGGTAAAGAGTGTGTTGATTGTGTCATTTGTTCACTAACATCCCATAATTTTCCCCATGTCTGTTGATTATATGCCTTTCGAGATGCTTTGACTTGTTTGCCATTTTCATCAATATACGCACCTGTCACGGATTTATAATCTGGTGATAGAGATAGCTTAAGATAGGTCTCTGCCATTTGTGTACTTGTTAGCGAAAACTTCATCTTGAATCGATAAATTCCACGTAAAAATGTTGGAATATGGTCGAAACGATCTTCATCCAATTGAACAGCAGGGACGCGAATACAATTCACTGTGATATTGGTATCTCCAAGACGGTCTGCTAAATCGAAAGTGAACATAATTTGCGCGAGCTTGCTATGATAGTAAGCATGTGCCACGCTAAATTTCTTCTCACCATTGAGATTGTCAAACTCAATATCCAAGAAAGGATATGCTATTAAACCCTTGGAAGCAATGTTGATGATGCGTCCTGCTTGACTCATTTTTAGGGATGGTAATAGTAACTGGGTGAGTAAGAACGCGCCTAGATGATTGGTAGCGAAAATCGTTTCAATACCATCGTTAGATAATTTGATATGTTTCTGGGTAATATCAAAGATAGACGCATTATTGATGAGAACATCTAAATGTTCATAACGGGCATTAAAGTCTGCAACGCCTTCACGAATAGAGTGTTGTGACGATAAGTCCATAATAATCAAATCAACATCAGCATGACCTGTCTCAGCGATGATTTTTTCTTGTGCAAACTGTCCACGTTCAGCATTACGGCAAATCATCACCACATGATGCTTCTTATATGCTAATCCTAGTGCTGTTTGGTAGCCGATTCCTGAATTTGCGCCAGTTATCATAATCGTTTTAGTCTTCATGTATCCTCTTTTGACCAAATATATAATATTGGTCATATGGTATCAAATTTGTTTTTCTAATGTCAACTAAAATAACTTCGCCCCCTAATTATTAGGGGGTGTAATAAGGCAATCTGTCCAATAATAGTCAAATGCCTTGTTTTTGAGTAGTTGCTAGCATTGCATGACGGTCATCACGCATTATAATCAGGCTTCAATAATGATCTCGTTTGAGCAAATGTGATAGGATTTTCATGAAGATAAACTGGCAGATTATTATCATTATTTCACTTATGATGATGGTATCAATTTCACAGGCACAATCTATTATTGATGTTTGTCCTGATAATCCTATCCAGCAACGCACTGCAACCTTTGAACCCAGTGGCATCATTTTGACTTCATTTGATAGTGCTGCTTTGTGGGTGTATGATATTGTACGTAATACACGGTATCCACTACCAGAAACCCGTCCTTGCACCTCAAATTGTCATTTATCACCCGATAGACAATGGTTTATCTATCTTGATCCGCAAAGTTTTGTTTTTAGCAAAATGCGCTTAGATGGTACACAACGTACACCGCTTGTTACATCTGCTGCGGAGGTGCGCTGGTGGAATCAAGAGACATTGCTCATCTGGTCAACTAACCAGACCGTATCATTACGTCCAGAAGCTGATACCGTTGCTGAGGGAATACAACTTCCATCAGAGGGGGTCATCAGTGTTCAACCCAATGGTTACAACGCTTTGCAATTAATCGGCGCGGAGAATAGCTTTGCCCGAACGATTGTAATGCTTGATGATAGCAATCAAACACCTATCCCAATCTCCGAAGATCGTACTTACTTCAATGCTGCTGCATGGTCACCGATAGGGGATGCACTCGCTTATGTAGGGACTGGCACATTTGATGATACAGTCGGCATTGCAGGCGCAGAATTGTTCCTCGCATCCACTATGACCCGAACAACACGCCAAGTCACGAGTTTATTTGACACTTACGGCGCAGTTCGGGTTAATGGCTATGCACCAAGTGATCTCAGTTGGTCACCGACAGGCACGCATATTGCATTTTGGGTCATCGAACTGATGGGTAATTCACCTACTGATAATACAGGTGATGCAGTGCTGCACATCCTTGACATCAATTCGCTGGAATTACGGCGTTATTGTGGTTTTGCTGCAACCGAACATACCCCAGAAACGCCACGCTTGGTCTGGTCGCCTGATGGTAGCCATGTCGCTTTTGCAGGTAATGTCGCAGGTGATGACAAAGGGGCATTATTACTAGCACTGAATAAAGATACAGGTATTTTTACAGAACTCAGTAGCGGTATGTTCCCTGTCTATGGCATTCCTCAGATTAATGGTTGGGGTACTGTTCCCTAATCAAATCTTGATAGGTATGTGCTTATATATGTTTGTTACTGATGTTTTACTAGGCAGATTGAATGATTTTTTTAACGTGGAAATGCTGGCAATATGTCCAGTTTCCGATGCGACAGCATCCTATCTTTCAATATGGTCGTCAATCATCACGCATACCGATGACGATCAATTATATGGTTAAACGTGTCATTCAAGCTATGCTTGCTGTGATTGCTATTTTATTTGTAATCGTGTTGCCTATCCCTACCCTTATTACAACCGTAAGTCTCACTGTAGCCTTACCAATCTTGTTAATTCTCTTTAATGGGACAGTCTTAGGCTCAATTTGGGTAGAATATCAGTGTAATTGTGTCAAAGACACGTTATGCAACGCAGTATGAGTTATTACAATTGACACCATTAGGTGGATTAGGCGCATCATGGCTATTGGCTATCGGGATTGTGCATCGTCATGATTGGCTCAAGCGTGTTTATAAGATTATTAAGTGGGTGCTATTCGTGATTTTAGTCTTACTGGCACTCTCCACAATCTTACTGATAGTGGGCTTGCTGACTACCGATAATACCCAATTACAGCAACAGCAAATAAATGTTTTGCGTGATGTCATCACATTAACGATTATTATGATTGCGTTGTGGCTCGATCATATTCAATCCATTTTAGTGGCTATTTTTTTGGGAATTGTCTTGCCGACGCTACTACCTGATAGGGTCTATGTACGCGCACTTTCACCGATACTATATTTAGTGCTTCAAACGATAACGTATCTCATAAGTGGCATTTTATATGTTTTAATTGATATTATCTTAACAGGATTATTAGGAACAACATTTATAAGTCATATCGCCATTCTTATGCTGACGATAGTGAGCTTTTACCTGATACGTGAATGCTTACTCATGATTTTGCTACAGGTAATACTCGTTAAGTATGATACCTTGATGACTGACTTTCAGCAGCTTATCCCTATTATCAATTAATATGATGCCAATACATATCAGCAATAATGGCGTGATTAAATTAAAAATACTGTGTTAGGGTCTTATGATTAGCTTAAAATTATGGCGTGCTTTATCTAAACCACCGCGACGACATCCTTTATTCCAATATGTTTTGTTGGATGCTAAACGCGAACAACCGCGTATCACAAGTGGTTTTGTGATTTGGGCAATGATGTTTGCAACTATAATCTTCACTTTTTCGATTATTTTGCGTCCTGTAGCATGGGTAATTTTGGGCTTATTCATGGCGCTCAATAGCATTTATGCAGCCCGTTGGGTGCTTCGTATTGCTCGCACACTTACCCATGAGAAAGAAACACATCGTTATGACCTATTTGCAGCCTTACCTGTTGGTTTATTAGGTACAAGCTGGGCATTGAGTACAGGTGCGTTACATCGGCGCTCATCTTTTCGATGGATTCCTTATTTGGTGCTTGTTATAGCCATTGTGACCTTTATAGCGCTCTGTGGTTTATCAACAGTTACACTCACCTTGATTGATACCTTATCAGATAGTGATAAAGCCTTTGTAGAAAATCTTGCTTTTGCACGCGGGGGTATTGCTGCTTTACCATTTATCATTTTATTTTATATTGACCATGTCTACTCGATTTTGACCGCAATTGTCTTTGGTCAGCTTGCAACTGTGGACATCAAGAATACGGCGGATGGACAAATCCGTGCTTTATTTGGGTTTCTGACGATTCAAATTTTGACGTATGTTGCAACCGCAGGACTGGTTATTGTCATTATCCCCAATGTATTTACAGTGCTTGATGTCAATAGTGTTCAACCATTGATTGTCCTCAGTGTGATTGGCATTATTATTTTCATTGCATTACGAGAAGCAATTGTCTTTACACTATGGCAAATGCTCACACGCTTGTTAGATGCTGATAATAAAGAAATCGCTCTCGTTCTCAAACCATTTTATGAAGCTGAACTAATTTTGAGAGAAAGTGAGAAAGCGCGTGCTAGGCACATTGATACCCCATGATTATGGTATGATTGGGACTATCATCTTGTATGCGACTATAGATAAAATAGATAAACATCTTTAAAATTAAATCAATGCAGGTATTTATCATGTTATTTTGTCCTCAAAGGGCAACTACGACAGATAATTCATACCAATAGAATTGGAGCAACCTTGTGACTGATGTCATCAATCCGAATAATATTTCGGTGACAAACAATGAAGATTGGACACCTGATCCGAAACATCCACGCCGTCGTCCACCTTGGATTCGCGTTCGTGCGCCGCAAGGGGAAACCTACGAAAATGTACGGAATCTCATGCGAAGTAAAGAACTTCATACTGTTTGTGAAGAAGCAATGTGTCCGAATATTGGTGAATGTTGGGGCAGTGGTACAGCTACATTTTTGATGATGGGTGATACATGCACGCGCTCCTGTGGTTTTTGTGATATTAAAACAGGACGACCTAATCCGCTTGATTGGGCAGAACCAAACCGTATTGCACAGAGTGTTCGTGCGATGAATTTACGCCATGTAGTGATTACCAGTGTTAATCGTGATGATCGCCCTGATGGTGGCGCACCGATCTTTGCGATGGTCATTCGTCGTATTCGCCAATTACAACCCGGATGCAGTATTGAAGTGTTAATCCCTGACTTCAAGGGGAGTGAAACGGCTCTCAAAATTGTGATGGATGCCCAACCAGAAATCCTTAACCATAATGTGGAAACGGTTAAACGCTTATTCAAAACCGTGCAACCACAAGATAATTATGATTGGGCAATTGCAACCTTGCGTAATGCAAAAGCAATGGATCCGCTCGTGTTGACTAAAAGTGGCATTATGCTAGGTCTCGGCGAAAATTTCGATGAAGTTGTTGAAACGATGCAAGACCTTGCTGATGTTGGCGTAGATATTTTAACGCTAGGTCAATATCTACAACCCAGTAACAAGCATCTTCCAATTGCGCGTTATTATACCCCTGAAGAATTTGATCGTTTACGTGAAATTGGTTTAGAGATGGGCTTCAAATGGGTTGAAAGTGGTCCTTTGGTACGGAGTAGCTATCATGCCGATCAACAAGTGCGCGAACTCAGCAAATTAAATCATTTCCGCCTCCATGAAAACCGCGAAAGCGCTGGCGATTAATGAGCATATTGTGGGAGTTTATAAGACTCCCACGTTTACTTTTTCTAGCCTCCGCAATTTGTCACCAGCGCCTCACAAGTAGCATTTACATCACTGTCACTGCGTATGAATATATCTGCAACAAGGTCATCTCGATTGATATATGGACATCTAATAAATCCATCATCAGCTAATCTTGTCTCTAATATTTGTAAGTTTGTGCTTGCATCAATCTCTGGTCGCTTAAATATAAAAACCCGTTCAGCATCGCCCACAAAGTAAGCATACCGTGTATCATTATCACCCTCGGCGACTGTATCTGGCATCAGGCTCGTATCATAGGGTAAAGCGCCATCTTCTTCGATGATAAGTCGGCTGAGTGTTACACCGGTTACAGGTGTGCCAAAGAGATAATAAGTAACAATATGATCTTGTACCCATTCTTCATCTGGTGTATTCCATAGAAAAACGAAAGTATCATCCGTTGTGCCACACGTTTCAGCAGTGTTAACAATCGAATCCATTGTGGTACGCGGAACAGCATCTATGTGTTGTGGAATGGCATTCATGAAATCGGTTGATAATCCATAGAAGATGCCCGCAGCAACCCACACGATAACCAATCCCCATGTGATAACATCTGTTGTGCGTTTGCCGATATAAACAATGCCGATAGCCACTAATGTCGAAAAGGCAGGAAGTAAGCCAATGATATGGCGTGGGTGAAATAAGAAATCAGCCGCTAAATTGCCAATGATCGCTACACCGAGAATACTCAATCCCCATACCCATAAAAAGCGAACGGATGCTTGTTTAAATTGAACTAAGCTAATAGCAATGGCAGGTAAGGCGATAAACCATAGATTATTACTAAAGCCAATTAACATTGACCACAGTAAGCTAAAGGTACTGACACTACGCGGATTGAGTGACTCATTGACAAACGAAATATACAAAACACCAATCCATAATCCATAGACAAGACAACCGTTAATATATAGCTTGAGAATTGTCAGCCATTGCTGGGCAACTGCTGGGCGTTGTTCTTCATCTAAGCGTAACTTAGAAATAATATTTTGTGGACGTGCAAATAGAACATGATATAAACCAATCCCAAAGACCACTGCAATGCCAATATAGTGGGTATAGAGTGTAGCAATAATGCTCAATGCAAAGCCATAACGAGTGGCACGACCAATATTTGGGGTTTTTAGCAGCTTCCAATAGAGCAATCCATTGATGGCTGGCATGAGTACATAGAGTGTGTATCCACGAACCTCGTGCATATAAAATGTGAAAAAGACAGTTGTGCCTAATAATAATGCTGCAATCAGACCTGTTTTGCGATCTTGTAAAAGGCTAGCCATCCGATAGGTCACACTAACAGCCAATAACCCAATGAGTAACGCAAGAATACGATCAACGAAATATACGCCACCGACGAGTGCATCCCACGCCATTAACACTAAGAAGAATAAGGGAGGCCAACTGTTATCAATAGCAGTAATACAGATGGTGTGCAGAATCGAATGATAATCAGGGCTAAGAATGTCTTGGCAGATAGGCATTTGTGAAACTGCTGTCGCGCCAAAAAGGTCTGGGTCTGCGCCGATACGTCCTGTATTTGTGATGAAGTAAGTGATCCATTCATCAAACCAGATGGCATCGTAGGTTAATAATACACTGCCTAAAAATGTCGTTAGCAATAATACTGGAACGACCCACATCCAACTAAACCGTATACGCATAAAAACTCCCTCATAATGAAAAACGCTTACCAATGGCAAGCGTCATTTAATTCAATTCATATTTTAATCGCATTTGCATCAAACAACAGTTTAACTTTCGATGATTTTATCATCAATAAGTTGTTGCTGTACCTTTTGCCCACGCGGATTAAACGCAAAATTTTGTGCATGGAGTTCAAATTCGACATCCATCATTGCGCGACCAGCACGATTTTTCTCAACTGTCCAGACAACCCAATTGCGATATTGCTTGGCTGTATACGGATTGAAAGAAACATGATCTTTTGCCAAAATCTGATATTTATTATTCATGATGAGCGCAATATCAGATTCATAATCAAGCGCACTGCTACCCCGTAAATGATACAGATGAATGCGCTTACTTTTAAGCCCTTCACGGTCTGCTGCGACAATTGCCCACACAGGTACATTGAGTGAGAGCGCAATATCTTTAAGACCTTCAACAATCATCGTTACTTTATCGTTTTCATCGCGTGGGCGTTCTGGATGAACAGCAATTTTTTGTAGATAATCAACAAAAATAGTGACATTACCATTTGTAGCATCGGCTAAACGCGCAACCATCTCTTTGATAGAGCGTAAATTGGTAACGGCGGGGCTAGCTTTTAGCATAATCAAACGATCAGCATAACGCATCATACGCCCAATTGCAGGGGCTGTCTTTGGGTGATTTTTAAGAATAGATTGCAATGACCCTTCACCACTATTGCGTCCCATAAATTGTTTGGCACGTTGAGCAACGATAATCTGGTACATATCACGGAGTTTAACACCATTAGCTGCTTCAAGTTCTGGTGGATTAATGCTTTCTAGACATAATAAGCGGTGCATTAGATGCGCTTCTGTATGCTCAAATGATAAATAGAACGCATATTGATCGGGACGCATGGCAATATTACGTGCAATTTGTAAGGTTGCAATCGTTTTACCAATACCTTGTGCGCCACCTAACAGGGTTAGCTCTGTTTTGCGGAGTCCACCACCGATTAGACCATCTAGGGGGTCGAATCCTGTTGGGATGGGTACATAATCTTCCAAATCCCCTTGCATCACTTTGTCATCCGCTTCTTCCAAAACTTGTGACAAGGTGCGCGGTAAATGACTTTTTTTGTTGCTGCCTTCACCACGAGGGGTACGTTGTTTGCGTGATTGGTTCATTTGAGCCGCTAGTTCAGCCGCTTCATCTGCATCAATTTCGCCAATAGTATCATCGTCATCGAATGGGTCTGGTAAATTATCTGTAAAACGACGGTTAGACATAGCGTCTTTTTCCTCAATGAATTTTACTATTTCGATAATTAAATTGTACTTGAATTTATCAATTTATGCATAATGACTGAGTAGAACCTAGAAAAATTCTGCTAAAATAGCTTGAAAATTACACTTTGCATTTGTTACAAACTGTAATATGTTTAGTGTATCAGTTTCACAGAAATAGCGATAGTTTTTACAGCAACGCACTATCCCAACTGAAATATCTGTTTGCTGATACTTTAATGTCCTGTGATGGTCGCGCGACTTATTTGACTATTTGGTACATTTTAGTATTAAATAAATATAATGACAAACTCACTACAAACTTATCGTTGATTAATCTACACGCAAATAAAAATTGTGCTATGATGAATGTTAGATAAGTTAATAAAGTGTGCTTGAGTTGTTTCATCATTAGGTAAATAGTTTTATTCATTTATTGATGATAATCCAAGCGTAATGCAGTAGAAGTAAATTTATTTTATTGGAACTTGTGCAATAGCTGCACAGGTAAAATTAGTGAAAATTTAGCAGCCAGGGGAAGACTACCGTGATACAGGAACTTCTTAATCGTGCCGAGCAACGTGGCTACCTCACCTTCGATGATGTATTAGAAGCATTAGAAGAAGACACTGACGACCTAAACTCAATTGAAAGTATTCTTTACGAACTTGATGAACTCGGAATTGATTTGCAAAAAGAAGGTGATGACAATTCATTAGACGATGACGATGGAAGCGAATCCAACGAAAGAATTGCAAAACCTATGAAAGACCCCTCCATAGGTGATATCGCAGCAATTTCCTCAGATGATCCTGTCGGGCTTTATTTCCGCCAGATGGCACAAGAACCTCTCCTCACAGCACAAGATGAAATTGATCTTGCAAAACGTATTGAACGTGGTTATAAAGCACAAGAACGTGTTGACCGCGATGATGCTGCTCAAAAAACACGTCGCTGGCATCAAAGTATGCAACGCCTCATTTTTGATGGACAATCCGCACGTGAACATCTGGGACGTGCTAATACACGCCTCGTTGTGAGTATCGCAAAACGCTACATGGGACAAGGATTACCTTTTCCTGATCTTATTCAAGAGGGTAATGTCGGGTTGATGCGTGCTGTCGATAAATATGATTATCGACGTGGCAATCGCTTTAGTACCTATGCAACATGGTGGATTCGCCAAGCAATTACACGCGCACTCGCTCAAAAAACACGTACCATTCGTATCCCACTCCATATGACAGAACGCATTCGTCAGATGTACCGTGTCGCTCAAGACCTTGAACAACGCCAAGGTAGACGACCAACCCCTGAAGAAATTGCAGAAACAATGGAATTACCACCAGAAACAGTTCGTTCCATGATGGATGCAAGTCAACATGCAATCGCATTAGAACGTCCTGTTGGAGAAGATGGTGATAGTGAATTTGGTGACTTCATTGAAGACCAAGATACACCAAGCCCTGTAGATTCTGCCACACAACATTTATTACAAGAAACGATTGAAGAAGTTTTAAGTGAGTTAACACCCCGTCAAAGCCATATTTTACGCTTACGTTTTGGGCTTGGTGGCGGTGAACCACATACCTTAGAAGAAATTGCTAATAAGTTTGGATTAAGCCGTGAACGTATTCGACAACTCGAAAAAGAAGCACTGCGCCGTTTACGTCATCCACGTTTAGCACATAATTTACGCGATTACCTCGGTAGTTAAACTTTCTTTACTAAAAACAAAAATTACATCAATATCTTATCGGAGAGCTACAATAGCTCTCCGATTTTTTTAATAGTGTCATTTGTCGTAGTGACTGTGGACATTCATAACTAACGTGATACCACTGGATTGCGTTATGCTAATGGTAATAGACATAATCAGACTCAAGGGAGGATTACTTATGTTAAAAAATATTCTTGTTCCACTAGACGCATCACCATTATCTGAGCAAGCACTGGCTTATGCTCAAAATGTAATTGCTCCACATGGCACGATCATTCTTCTAGGTGTTTTGGAGCTACCTGTTAATTACGATTACACCTTAATTGATGTACCAATGTCATTTGTTGCTTCTCGACAAATTACTGATGCAGAATTGGAACATGCTGTCCAACGCGTTCATGATTATCTGAATGGTATTGCTAAACCACTTTTGGCAAATGGTTACACTGTCGAATGCCTTGTGGAAAATGGCGATGCTGCAACTCTTATCAATGTTGTTGCACAAGATAAAGGCGTAGATGCGATTGTGATGTCAACACATGGACGAACAGGACTCAATAAGTTCTTGTTTGGTAGTGTAACCCAAAAAGTGATGTCTCATATGGTATGTCCCGTATTAGTTGTACCGGGTCATGTCCCTGAAAAAGCGAAGGAAATCAAGCAAACAGGTCGGTTAATTCCTGCAACCAATTAATTGAAGCCCGTAGGGGAGTGACAAACTCCCCTTATTTTGCCTCATACACATCATCAAGCTCTGATGCTGATAAAAACCCTTCAGCACCACCTGATGCGCCAATCTTGTAGCCCGCAAATAAAACCGCTTTTTGCATTGCAATGATTGGATCGTGATCTGTTACATAACTATGGATAAATGCAGAAAATAGCGCATCGCCTGAACCAATTGTATTAATAATTGGGCGTAATGCCTTAGCAGGAATCCGTTCAATTTGATGTGTGTCTCGTATAGCAATCAACGCTCCCTCTACACCTAAGCCAATACCAATGATTGGCGTTTCAAAGCGTTCCCAACATTGATGAACCCAATCGTCAGGTGTTGTTGGCAGTTTTTCGTTACTCATGAACAGAATATCGGCAGCGTGCATATAATCTTGATTATAAACATCAGCTAAATCGCTAATCGTATGAATATCGCTTGCAATTGGGATATTCGCTTGCTTTAGTACCTTCAATAATGGACGACTAAAATTGATATTTGCCAGTACCGCTAGTTCAACTTTATCAAGCGATAGGTGTGAAGCAGGATACACAGCGTCTTGAATATTTTTCAAATCGCTATGAATCATACGTTTTCCTGAATCATCGTAGAGAATCGCAGATTGTGGTGAGGCGTCTAATAGCGATAACACACTCTGATGTGAAATACCTTGTGTTTCTAATTCTGCGCGGATTGTTTTACCAATGACATCATCCGCAATGAGCGATAAGAAATCAATATCATGCCCAAGTGTCGTCAAGGCTTTAGCGATATTGTAACCGACCCCTGATACACTACTTTTGATACCATGAAATGCAAATTTAACAGGGGTATAATCAATAGGAAATTTCTCAATTCTGATAGTCGTTTCGATATTGACTAAACCAGCAACGAGTATCTTTGCCATATGATTGAACCCCCTAATGTATTTAATCTTCTGCCCAATTACGGGATCGTTCGACTGCTTTTTGCCATCCAGCATAAAGTGCTTCGCGTTCATCCGTCCCCATTTGTGGTTCAAAGGTCGCATCAACACGCCATTGTTGTTGAATTTCTTCTTGGGATTCCCAATAGCCAACCGCTAAACCTGCTAAATAAGCAGCACCGAGTGCTGTGGTTTCGGTCACAGCAGGGCGTTGGACAGGTGCGCCAAGAATATCAGCTTGAAATTGCATTAAGAAATCATTAGATGATGCGCCACCATCAACACGTAAGGTTGGTAGATCAAGACCGCTATCGGCTTGCATCGCTTCTGAAATATCGCGTGTTTGATAGGCAATAGCTTCAAGTGTGGCGCGGACAATATGGGCGCGTCCCGATCCGCGTGTTAATCCGACGATTGTTCCGCGTGCATATTGATCCCAATAAGGTGCGCCAAGCCCGACAAAGGCAGGCACAACGTAAACACCTGATGTATTATCAATGCTTCTTGCCACTGCTTCACTTTCGGCTGCTGTGTTGATGAGTTTCATTTCATCGCGTAGCCATTGCACCGCAGCCCCTGCAATAAAAACACTTCCTTCGAGGGCATATTGTGTTGGTTCTTCGCCAATACGCCAAGCAACTGTGGTCAGTAAGTTGTTTTCTGAGGGGGTTGCCTTTGTACCTGTGTTCATTAACATGAAGCCACCTGTACCATACGTTTGCTTCGATAAACCGGGTTCATAGCAGGCTTGCCCAAATGTTGCTGCTTGTTGATCGCCAGCGATACCTGCAATTGGAATTGGTATTCCAAAAATATCGCTATCGGTTTCCCCATAAACCATACTACTCGAAACCACTTGTGGCAGCATTGAAATTGGGATATTAAAGCGCTCAGTGATCGTTGTACTCCACCATTTTTTGTGGATGTCATAGAGCATCGTACGGCTTGCATTGCTAACATCCGTGATATGCAAGCGTCCACCTGTCAATTTCCAGACGAGAAAGCTATCAATCGTGCCGAATGCAAGTTTGCCAGATTCTGCTCTTTCGCGTGCGCCCTCAACATTATCAAGCAGCCATTTGACCTTTGTCCCACTGAAATAGGCATCGGTGACTAACCCTGTTTTTTCTAGGATGGTTTTATCGAAGCCTTCATCACGGAGTTCATCACAAAAGCGAGCCGTGCGTCGATCTTGCCAGACGATTGCATTATGAATGGGTTCGCCCGTTTCTTTATCCCATATAATGGTTGTTTCACGTTGATTGGTGATGCCAATCGCTGCGATGTTATATCCTTCTGCGGCTTCTCGGGCGACTTTTAGCTGAGATTCCCATATTTCTGCTGGATCATGCTCCACCCAACTAGGTTGAGGATAAATCTGCTTAAATTCTTGTTGGGCTGTTTTGACAATTTCACCCTTTTTATTAAAAATAATCGCACGCGAGGAAGTTGTTCCTTGATCTAACGATAAAATAAAATCACTCATAAATTTATATCCTTAGGTATAAGTCATTTACTATTTAAATGAGGATACCGTAATCACTACGATTAAACGATAGAAATCTGCAACAATCTCATGATCCTCTACCCAAAGTATAAATGAATTATTGGATGAGGTCGATAATTTTCACGATATAGATGGTATGAGTAGTCACATCAAACGAAGTGACTACCCATCATTTTGTAAACGGATAGGTCTACGATTCAGGCAATTTAGTGTCTACGGATAACAGAATAATGCTACCCAATAACATGAAGCCCCCGATCAGTCCCAATACTGAAAGCGTTTCGCCATAGATAAACCATGCGAGTAACGCTGCCACGAACGGCTCTAGTAAGGTAATGATACTAGCTGTTGTGGCTGAGATGCTTTTTAGTCCACGTTGGAATAACCAATATCCTAATGCACTGGGTACTAAGCCAAGATAGATTACCGATAACCATCCCTGTATCGATTGAATACTACTTGGTTCAATGCTGACACTCAAAACAGCTAAAAGTATTGTGCCAACACAAAATCCTAATGATATAACTTGCAAAGGGTGGCATCGATCAGACAATACTTTACTGCTAATGATAACTCCTGCATATAAGCCTGCTGAAAGTAATGAATACCAGATACCTTGTAGGAGCGTTGGGCTTTGATTTGTAACGAAACCTACCAATAACATACTGCCACATAATGCACTCAGCATTGCTAAAATTTTACGATTGGTAAGTATTTCGATTCTCAGTAATACACTGAAAGAAGCAACAATTATAGGTGAAACACATATCGTTAATAACGTTGCAATGGTGATACCTGCATACTTTATGCCTTCAAAATACGCTGTTTGAGATAAAGCTAAGAAGATGCCACTGATTGCGATCATTATCGCATCGCGTATGGATACACGAAAAAGATCACGCCCTAAAACACGCCAGCTAATGATAAACAAAATAGGCGTTGCGATGAGCGTTCTCAGAAAACTAATAAATAGCGAACTCGTATGATCTACTGTGTGGATGGTTTGGGTTGCGATACCTATTGTTCCCCAAAGTGCTGCTGCGATCATGACCGAGTAAAAGTCTTTTGCTCGGATAGTGTTTAGATTTTTCATAGATAAACCTGCCTTTGTGGCAATCTAATAGTGTGATATATAAATGTCAGAATAGAGATATAAGGCAGATCAGAAATCAAAGAGTATAGGCAAACATAAATGCTTGCATAGAGGCACAACGAGTTGAATGATTACCTGATCCTATTGTGTAGGATCGGTAGGTGGCGGGGATGCTAATAAGCAATGATATGTTCGTGAAACAAACATACTCAAATTCCTTAACTATGGATAATCTATTACAACTATACTCGATAACAAATTTGATGGCGAATCAGCTAATTATCATTCGTTATAGTGATATTTTCCGCTTGCAAAGTAGTTTGTCATGCTAATAAAAAATAGGAGATGGTTGACCATCTCCTACAAATTATGAGTTACATATACGTTGTACTGGCTGCTTATTCTACAGTTACAGATTTTGCGAGATTACGTGGTTGGTCAACATTTGCACCCCGTAATGCAGCGATGTGATACGCCAATAATTGCAATGGAATTACACTGATAACAGGGCTTAACATATAGGGTGTTTCTGGAACAAAGAGAACATAATCAGCTTTGCTCTCGATGAAGGCATCCCCTTCGGTTGCAATGGCAATCACGATACCACCCCGTGCTTTTGCTTGCTCTACTTGGCTAATCATTTTTTCGTATAGATGATCTTTCAAGGCAATGCAGACGACAGGCAGTTGTTCATCAATCAGGGCAATTGGACCATGTTTCATTTCGCCAGCAGGATAACCTTCAGCATGAATATAGCTAATTTCTTTCAGCTTGAGCGCACCCTCTAAGGCGATAGGGTAATTGATACCCCGTCCTAGATACAAGAAATCCGTATATTTATAGAGTTCATTAGCAAGTGCAAGAATTGTATCATCCATATCCATAATTTGCCCAACAAGGTCAGGTAAACGCGCAATATCACGGATATATTCTTTGAGTTGTGCAGGTGTTAATGTGCCACGTAATTCACCCAATTTGAGCGCAAGCAAGTATTGATCGACAATACTCGTTGTAAATGCTTTGGTCGATGCCACCCCGATTTCAGGACCCGCATTCATGCTGATAAAACCATCCGAAATTCGCATGGCTTGGCTACCAATTGCGTTAACAATGCTCCAAATAGTTGCATCATTTTCGCGTCCTGTTTCCACAGCAGCCAATGTATCAACAGTTTCGCCACTTTGTGTAATGGCTAAAATGGCTGTTTGTGCATCAATAATTGGATTTTGATACCGATATTCACTCCCATATTCAACACTGACCCGTAAACGTGCCATATCTTCAATGAAGTACTTACCGACTAATCCACTATAGTAACTTGTACCACAGGCAACAGTAACCAGTTGTGTGATTTTACGAGCGAGTTCTTCAGTGAGATTCATATCAGGTAAATTAACGGTGTGGTTATCGAAGTCAATGCGTCCGCGAATGGTATCAGTTAAGCTACGACCTTGCTCGAAAATTTCTTTTTGCATGAAATGCTTATATTCACCCTTAACAGCACTTACTGGATCGTAAGGGATATTATGGACTTCATATTCAATGGCATTACCCACTAAATCTGTAATTTCAAAATGACCTGCTGTGATAACAGCCATCTGTCGGCTTTCGAGAAACACCATATTGCGCGTATGCTGATGAATAGCAGGAATATCCGATGCGATATAAGTTTCGCCTTCGCCAATACCAATAACAACACCACCTGCATTACCGATACGGACTGCAATCAGCTTGTCAGGTTCATTACGACTCATCACAACAATACCATGAGCGCCTCGCAATTGTTTCACTGTTTGGCGTGTTGCTTCTTCGAGCGATACACCACTGCTTGATAATCTTTCAATCAGTTGTACAATCACTTCTGTATCTGTTTCAGAATTGAATGTAACCCCCTCAGCTTTGAGGTCTTCGCGTAATTCTAGGTAATTCTCTACGATACCATTATGAACAACTACAAAGTCACCGTGCATACTTAAATGCGGATGAGCATTATATTCAGTTGGTTCGCCATGCGTTGCCCAGCGAGTATGCCCGATACCAATATGACCACTAGCAGGGGATTGATCGACGGTTGTCTTGAGATTATGCAATTTACCAACTGCACGGCGAATTTTGATTTCATTATTATCGAGAACAGCAACACCAGCAGAATCATAGCCACGATATTCTAAGCGTTGTAAGCCATTCAAAACAATATCTGTTGCTTGTTGCGAACCAATATAGCCAACAATACCACACATAGGAAAACTCCTCATGATTTATATAAGTCATATCTAACCGTACAAGTAAATGTAAGGCAGACATAATTAAGAAATTGATAATAGGGTTTTGATTGATCCACTGTGTGCGTGTCTGTGAATCTGTTACCAGATTTGTTTGCACATCACACTTATTTTGAGGAGGGATATTACAGAAAAGGCAGGTGGTCAAACTACCTTGATGGCATCCGCCGAACTACTCGATTTTCCTCGCACTTGTGCGAGTTAATTCCTACGACGATGTAGGAGAACCATCACCTCGTCAACCGATAAATTGTATCGGTCTGGCGCTCACTGTCCCTCAATTGTTAATTGTATTACGCAACCTTTCACCTATTTTACAATAGCCACACTATACAAGCTGGCTAAAATAAACGCAAGTAGGTAATTAGTAACCGTTGGTTTGCAAAAATCAATTAGATAAACTTGAGATACTTTGTTGTAGCCTTATCAATATCGCTATAAACACCGCGCTGATATGCAAATTCATCAGGCATTGTGAGGGCAAGTTGATACATGGCTTCAGTAATCATTTGGTCACGAACCTCACGTGATAAGCGTTCCCCCGTAGGGATATGAAAGTGAAAAGGTTTTCCAAAGATGATTTTCGCATAGGCTCGCTTGAAGCTCATCAAGCGTTTGTGCCAGTTTTGAATACCACAGATCGCAATCGGAACGATTACCGCATTTGCTTTATGGGCTATAAATGGCACACCACCTCGGGCTTCACCTAATCCATCAGGGTTACGTGTGCCTTCAGGGGCAATCCATACCAATTGCTCACTTTTGAGGAGGGCAATTGTATTATTGAGCGCGGTACGGTCTACCTCACCACGATTAATCACGAAATTGCCCCACGTTTTTAGCGCCCAATGCTGAATCGGATTATCGAGGGTTTCGACTTTTGCCATTGAAATGACATAACGACTTTGAATTGTTGCTGTAATTAAGATTGGGTCAACGAGCGATACATGATTGCCCATCATGAGAGTCGGTCCAGATACGGGTAAACGATCTAGACCTTCAATATCAACTTTTGCAAGAGGGGGCACGAGCCGTCTTAGGATCGGATGCAGAATTGCGCGACGCTTATTTAATTGTAGTTGTTCAGCGACAAATTCTTGCGATGTCGTTGTTGGCATTTCGGCACTGCGCTCCTCAAAAAATTTCACTTATGGTTTACTGATTGTCATCGTTGTAAGGTTGACGACCATGAAATTTCTTGTTTTTACGGCGGATGAACTTGACTTCATCGGCAGGTATTAACATCGCTTGAACTTCTTCATCGGTTAAGCGATACCAAGCGCCACGTTTGAGCGTTCCGAGACCTAATTGTCCAATATGGGTACGGACAAGTTTCTTAACAGGGAAGCCCAGCATGGTTGCAACACGCCGAATTTGACGTTTACGACCTTCAATCATGATGATACGTAAGATTGTTGTATCTGGGTTCTCACTGATAATTGTAATGAAACAGGGCGCAGTGCGTTCGCCATCCAGCCAAACACCATTTTCCCATTTAACCATCGTTTCAGCGTCTGGCTTGCCATATACTGTCACTTTGTAGGTTTTGGTATGTTCAAATTTTGGATGAGACAACTGATGGGTCATGTCGCCATCGTTTGTCAAAACCATCAAGCCTTCACTCTCAGCATCAAGACGACCTATACTGAATAAGTGACCCTCAATTGGCAATAATTCACGCACCGTCGAGCGATCATCGCCTTCTGGCGCACGGTTGGTTGAAAGCACATTGATAGGTTTGTGGAAAACATAGTATTTTCGTTGATAGCTTTCCAGTTTGAGGCGTTGTCCATCAACTGAAATCGTATCTTTTTCTGGATCAGCTTTATCACCAACCGTAATAATTTTACCGTTGACTGTAACGCGACCTTGTTCGATGATTTCTTCACTTTTACGACGTGACGCGATATTAGCACGCGCCATTAACTTCTGTACTCTTTCTTTTGCCATTCTATCTCCTCGCGTCTCCCGACGCACTATATTAACGTCATCGCGACGTTGACCAACTACTATAGCAAAATCTTGCCGACAAGTTGAGGGTCTTTTGGGTAAGGTTATAGGCTATTAGTATCATCTAATGGAAAACTGACCCAATATATAATGGGAGAAGCACTCATGCTAGATTTACTAGATTATCGACGGACTACATTTGATCTCTATCGACAAATACGTAGCTTAGGCACAGATTCAAACGCTGCTTATCGCTTATGGGTTGATACCCGCAATCACTTATTTGGACAACACTCACAGTCTGCTTTATTGCCAGAAACCAAAGCAAAATTTTCAGGCTTATCATACTGGGATTATGATCCTACGTATCGGGTTATAGCAGTACTCGAAACAGATGTTGAACCTGTTGAATATCAAATTTCGGCAGGCGATGATGGCGTGGTTACGATTCGGCAAATCGGGCAAGTGCAATTTGAACTGCCAATAGGCAAAGGTCGCTTAGGCGTATTTTGGATAGATAGTTATGGTGGCGGAATTTTTATCCCTTTTAAAGATGCCACTAACAATAAAGAAACGTATGGCGGTGGACGTTATCTCTACGATACCATCAAAGGGGCAGATTTAGGCTCAGATGGCACTTCTTTAGTTTTAGATTTTAATTATAGTTATCATCCGTCTTGTTTTTACAATCCACGCTGGGTTTGCCCATTAGCACCCCAACAAAATCGCCTTGATATTGCAATTCTAGTAGGTGAAAAAGTTTAAATATGAATCGGATGCTCAACGATTCATTTGTTGTTCGATTGAGTCGTCCTCATAGTATGAAATGTGTTCACGATCATCCTGATGATCTTCTAAATGTGATATATCAGTATGTTCATATAGATTCTCTTGCAATTTTTGGGTGATGAAGTAGGCATATTCTTCGACAACATCCGTTACAATTGTACGACGGTTGCCATCTATTGTTTCTGCCCAGACGATATAACGCGGTGTATCATAATTTTCGCGCTTAGAAATCGGTGTTTCGGCACACTTGATAGATTCGACACCATGTAATGAGACGCTTTGCGTTTGATTCAGCAAAGTGGGTAAGGGCTTACGCGTGATTGTTAGCTTGTCCGCATCCATAATAATTTCTGTGTGATTATAGGCGGTTAGCAATAGGGAATAAAAACATGCAAGTGCAAACAACACAGCCATGATGGGTAAAATGACTGAATTTCCATCTGATAAATAGCCGATTCCTAAAGCATTTGCAACAAATATACCCAGACCTGTACCATAAGCACTCATAATAAATTGTTGATTGCGTTCAAGTCGCCAGTTTGTACGAAATGACAATGTTAGGGTGTCGGTATCACGAACACGCATATCCGCAGGTTGCTTAACTTTACGACGCTTTGCTTTTTCTGCCGATGTATTAAATTCAAAAACCGTATCGCAATTTGAACAAACGGCAATTTTATCTTGAATGTTAATATCAGTAGCTTGAATAAGCGTGCCACAGGATGGACAATTGAGTTGCATACAAAACCTTCTCAAAAAATAAAGTATGATATGTATCACTAGCGTACCACAATCATCATAAGTCTTACCCCTAAATATTAGGGGAGTTCATAATATGTGACACAATTTAGATGCTATAACAGGTAATTAAAACTAATTTTCATTTTCGTTAGAAGTGTTAAGATGCACAAACTGCATTGCTACTGTAAAATACATTTAGATTAATCCGTTAGGTATGAGGGCTTTATGTCAACCATAGAACAGTCAATTTACAACGAAGTCTTTATTTCTTACTCACGTAAGAATGTTGATTTTGCAAGGAAAATTGTCGATGCAATCTACGCTGATGGGCGTAAAAATGTGTGGATTGACTGGGAAGATATTGAATATGCTGAAGATTGGTGGCAGAAAATACAGCAAGGCATTGACTCGGCAGAAAACTTCTTATTCATCTTAACGCCTGATAGCGCCCGTAGCCAAATTTGTTATGATGAAGTGGCATATGCTGTTAGCTCTGGCAAGCGCATTATTCCACTGTCATATATTCAAATCACACAAGCTGAAGATTTTGAAAAGATTCATCCTGCAATCTCACAACATAACTGGCTGCCGTTCGATCAAGAGGCTAATTTTGATGCAGGTATGGCGCAATTATTTAAGACACTCGATACAGATTTAGCGCATGTACGCTTTCATACACGCCTACAAACACGCGCCCGTGAATGGGAACTATCGGAGCTTAATAGTGCTTATTTGCTTTCTACTGGCGAATTGGACGAAGCCAATAATTGGCTAGCGAGCTTTGCACAAGAAGAAAAAATCCCGCTTGCAACGGATTTACAACGAGAGTATATCGCAGCATCCCAAATTGCTGTCAACGAAACGCGCGAACGTGAACGTAAATTGGAAGAACGTGTGCGCCGTACACGTTTGTACCTCTTTGCTGCTATACCATCTATTATTGGCTTGATTATAACCAGTATTCTTGCGGTACAAGCATTTATTCAACGGCAAGAAGCTGTACAACGGTCTATAGACTCGGATAGCATCAGCAATGCAACTTTTGCAAGTTTTTGGGGACGCGATGGCGAAGACCCTCTGATTGGTCTAAGTTATGCCCTAGAAGCAAATAATCTTGATAGTCCACCTGTAGAAGCGCAGGTCACATTAGCTGAATTAGCGTGGCAACCGGGCGCACGTCGTCAATTGGTGGGGCATCTTGGAGAAATCTGGGGTGTCGCTTATAGTGCGGATGGGCAATCTGTTTTTTCAGGAGCAGGTAGCTTTACGGGCTTACCCGATAATCGCTTGATTCAGTGGGATGTTTCGACAGGAGACATCATCCATGAGTTTGTAGATGGGCATGATGATCGCATCTATTCAGTCGCTACAAGTCCTGATGGTCGTTATGTTGCAACCGGTTCGCAAGATACGAATGTGGTTATTTGGGATTTAGAAACAAGAGAAATACTGCATGTACTAGGTGATGGCTCACTAGAGCATGGCGTGCCTATTTTTAATGTCTTATTCACCCATGATTCCAGTCGATTAATCTCTGCTGGTTCAGATCGTATCATTGTGTGGGATGTTGAAACGGGGGCAATTGAAAGACGTGTTGTAGGTATGCACGTAGATCATATTCTGGATATGGATATTTCGGATGACGATCAACTCGTATTCTCAGGAAGTTTTGACGGTTCAATTAGATTGTGGGAACTTGATACAGGTGAAATCGTACAATCTATGGATGCTGGACAAATTACAGGCGCACGCTTTTTCCCAGATGAAACCCAAGCCGTTACATCCGATCAAGATGGTGATGTAATAATTTGGGATTTAGCTACAGGAGAAATTATCCGCAAGATTGAATACGAAACGGCGGCTCTACGAGGTGGCGTTATTGTGACCCCTGATGGTGAACGCTTAGTAAGTGCTGATGCTCTCGGTAATGTATTAATTTGGGAACTGAATCGTCTAAGTAGTATTCCTTCGACATCTTTTCATGGTCATTCAGGTCGAATTAATTCAATTGCCCTGAATCCTGAAAGTTCGGATGTGGCAACAGCTTCCTTTGATCGCACGTTGATTGTATGGGATATTTTAGGACGTGGCGCAGAAGTTCGTCGCTTTGATGAACACACACATACTGATCGCGTTTATAGCGCTCAGTTAAGCCCTGATGGGTCACAAATGGCATCTAGCACCAGTGACGGCGAGATTATTCTATGGGATGCCCAAACAGGTGAGCAAATACGCCGTATTGCATCATCAAATGGTACGATCTACGATCTAAGCTATAACATAGATGGTAGTGTTTTAGCATCTGCTAGCGAAGACGGATCAGTTAGTTTCTGGAATCCAGCGACAGGCGATTTTATCCAACGTTATGAAGAATTTTCTGCACCTGTCCGTACCATCACCTATAGTCCAGATGGTAATTTTCTAGCAGCCGCAGGTGGGCAAACACAAGTGAGCTTACAACGTCCAGCCGATAATCGTATCATTATCTGGAATCAATCTGGTGAAATCGTTGCAACCTTAACAGGGCATGATGCCTCTATCCGTGCACTTGCCTTTACGCCTGATAGCACAAAGATTTTGAGTAGCTCTGATGATGCACAGATCATTCTCTGGGATATTAATTCACAAGAACTTGAGCGGGTCTATAGCGCACATGAAGATGCTGTTTGGAGTTTATCATTTAACCAAGACGGCACAGAATTTTTATCTGGCTCACGCGATACCGATATTATTCGTTGGCAAACAGAAACAGGCACAATTTTATCGCGCTTATCACAACATAGTTCAGGTGTGCGAGCGCTTGCTTTTCATCCTGATGGTATTCATGCTGTATCAGGGGCTGGCACGCTTGATACATCAGCTAGTCTCGATGATTTTGAATTATTTTATTGGAATTTAGAAGAAGAAGTTGTTCTGCGTGAAATGCCGGGTCATACAGCAACTATCCGTAGCTTGGTGTTTAATGCAGATGGGTCAGAAATTCTATCGGCTTCGGATGACGGTGCTGTAATTTTATGGCATTCTGATACATTAGAAAGCCTTATTACCCGTGTCCAAGAAAACTACCAAATTGTGTGTTTGCCTGATGCGATTAATTGCGAAAATACGCAAGTGCTGAGTGAATCTGTTGATGAGGTAGTCGTTAGTTCAATAACAGGGTTTCCTATCCAAACAGGTGATTTAGTTCCTTATGCTGAAGATAGCGCGTGCTTATTGACACAGAATGAAAATACCCCACCGAATGCAAGCGTCGATACGAGCATCTTTGCACAAGAAGGTCCTTATGTGATTGGTTATAGCGAGAGTGGGGTGGACGGCACATATAATAATTGGATACGCGCATGGGCAGAATATCAAGTCGATCAAAATGACGATCTGATTTCTGGGTTCGTAAGTCGCAATGCGAATGGTATTGCGGTGCAACAAAAACGAGATTTACAATTGTTAATTGATGCAGGTGCAGATGCGCTTATCATTAACCCAATTGAACAATCGGAAGCAAATATGGCTGAATTCGAGGAAGAAATTGCAAGAATTGTTGCCGATGGTATTCCAGTTATCTTAGTGGGAAATCGCACATTCGATACAGTTTATACAAGCTATGTTGGCTTTGATCCTTATGAAGTTGGATGTGTAATGGCACAGGAACTAACAGCCTTACTGGATGGCGAAGGTAGTATTGGTATTATCAATGGGTATGATGTCTCTGTTGCTGATATTGCCTTCAAAGCTGGTGAAATTAATGTATTTGGGCAGTATGATGGCTTATTGCTGACGGCTGAAGGACCCACAAATTATTCACGCGATACAGCTATAACAATCACTGAACGTCAAGAGGTTACAGGCTTACTAGGGTATGTCAGTGGCATCACAATTGGCGCACAACAGGGACTAGCACAACAAGGGTTTGAGTACGCATCATTTGTTAGCGGACATTCTGTTGAATTAGCTCGATTTGCGATTGAAAATAACATTGATGGTGTATTCCTCCGTCGTACAACGCAAATAGGGGCATTTGCTGTTGATGCTGCACTTGCAATTTTACAAGGCGAGGATATGACACAATTTGTCCGCATTGTGCCAGAAATCATCACCATTGAAGATATTGACCGTGATGCACTGGCTGCTGCTCCCGATAATGCTTATCTTGGTGATTGGGTATTACTTCCTGAAACCTATTATCCTGAAGATTAACTTATCACGACAAGACTCTCCTATTGTTATGGAGGGTCTTGTCGCGTAAAGTTGTAAGCAATGCTACAATCCATATATACTAGAAATCAATCATCCACTATCACGAGAGGTTGCATATGAGTCAACGTGTTCTAATCATTGAAGATGATGAAGAGTTATCACGCTTGTTACAACTTGATCTCAAGCGACATAATTTTACAGTTCTTGCATCAAATAATGGCATGGAAGGCTTACGGGTTTTTCAAGATAATATGCCTGATCTTGTTGTGCTTGATGTTGCTTTACCCTTGATGGATGGTTTAACTGTCTGTGAGCGTATTCGTGAAATTTCTAATGTTCCGATTTTGATGATGACTGCTCATGCGATTACAGAGCAAGATATTGCAGAAGGTCTCAATAAAGGCGCTGATGAATATATGATTAAGCCACTCGGTAAAATCGAATTTCATGCGCGGATTAAAGCACTTTTACGACGCGCACGCCTGATGGAAGATTCGCCATCTATCACAGAGTATAAAGATGGGTATCTCAATGTTGACCTTAAAACACGGCGTGTTTCTGTTGATGGGGATGAAATTCGTTTGACACCAACAGAATTTAAGTTACTTGCAACGTTTATTCGTAACCCCGGTGAGGTCATGAGCTTCCAACAATTATTAGAAGTGGTTTGGGGACCAGAATATACCAGCGAGCATCATTATCCACGTATCTATGTATCACATCTTCGCCGTAAAATTGAACCTGATGCAAAAACACCAACCTATATCCATAATGAATATGGTGTTGGCTACCGCTTCGTTGGGCAAAAATAATAAGATCGTGTGATGGGTGCTAACAAACACCCATCATGTAATTTTTAACCCTCTAACTACTCTTAGAACCTTTGCTACCTTTTAAGCCACGTCCTGCTGCGACTTCGACTAAATTTGTTTTATAGTCATACATATTACGGCGCTTATCAGCATAAGCATCTTGTGCTAATTTCACTAAATGATCGACAACTTCGCCATCACTCATATTGGTTTCGCGCCATAAATAGAATGATAGCGACCCCGGCATGGTATTGAGTTCATTGATATAGACAGCATCGTCATCAGGTTTGACAAGAAAATCAATTCTGACAATACCGCGCCCATCAACAGCACGAAACGCCCGTCGTGATAAATCCTGTATTTTTTGTGTAAGCGCATCGCCAATGGGTGCAGGGATAATCCGATCTGCACTTTTCATACCATCGTTACCGCGCAAATATTTATCTTCAAACGCAAGAAAATCTGACCATGAAAGAGGTTGTTCCAATGTGCTGACAATCATCTCCGTGTCATAGCCCATGACTGCACAATTAATTTCAATGCCGTTCATCACGGCTGATTCCACTAATACACGGCGGTCAAAATTAACAGCAAGATCAATCGCTCCACGCAAAAATTCCATATCATCAGCCCGGCTAACACCAATACTTGATCCTAATGTGGCAGGTTTTACAAAAACAGGAAATGATAATTGCTTGCCTATTTTTTCCAGAATACTATCTGCATCATCTAACCATTCGCTGCGACTAACGGCAATGCCATCAACGACGGGAATATTGTTTTGTTGCAAAATTTGTTTGGTGAGAATTTTATCATTGGTGAGGGCGCTACCGCAGGTTGCAAAGCCGATATAAGGAATATCAGCGAGTTCAAATAAGCCTTGTAATGTTCCATCTTCTCCATGAGTGCCATGCACAGCAGGGAATACAACATCAAGGCGTATAATATCACTTTTTTGAAAACGTCCTGCTAGTGGATTCTGTATTAGACCATGATGACGCACATCAGGTGACAGGATGACTTCTACAACCTCTTCAGAGGATACCACTTTATCATCTTTGAAATTATCAATATGTTTGAGAGGTTCGCCACTATACCACTTGCCATCGCGCGTAATATAAATTGCGACAATGTCATAGCGATTCTTATCGAATGCTTGCATGATTTGTTGTGCTGTAACAATACTTACATCGTGCTCAACACTACGTCCACCAAAAATAACCCCAACAGTTGTTTTACGCTTTGCTGCCATTGGCTTACATTCCTTCCTGTTTAATACAGTCGAAAAGCATAGCCTTTCACTGCCAAGTTGCAAAGAGTGACTTTTACTTCGTAGCTTTTGGTGAAATAAGGACTTTATCGACGCGTTGCCCGTCCATATCCATCACTTCAAGATGATATGATCCCCAGTCGAAGGTTTCTGCGACTTGCGGAATATGCCCAAGGCGCGTCAAGACAAAGCCTGCTAAGGTTGTATAGTCTGTACGTTCATCAATAGGTGTATCAAAATCATGGAAAAATTCTTGTAGTTCAAGGATCGAATATTGCCCATCTACTAACCATGAGCCATCTGCACGTTGTACGGGGTCTTTATCGCGCATATCAATATCACCGAGTACTTGTTCAACGATGTCATTGAGTGTCACAATGCCTTCTAATTCGCCGTATTCCCCAATAACCAGTGTGATATTAATGTGGGTATTTTTAAAATGCTCCAGCACATCTGCTATCATCGCACTTTCAGGGATATAGAAAGGGTCATGTAAAATCTTATCTAATTGAATGGTGTCATTTTTCATTAAGTGTGTGAGCATATCTTTTGTACTCACCACACCGAGAATATTATCAATCGTTTTATCTGCGACAATATAAGCACTATAAGATGTCTCTTGTAATATTTGCCGAATATCATCTTGCGAACTATCAATATCAAACCAAACAATATCTGTGCGTGGTGTTGCAATCTCGCGCACACGCCTATCATCAAGTTCTAGTACACCTTTGACCATATCATGCTCATCCGTATTAAATTCCCCTGATACAAGTCCTTCACGAACCATTGCAATCACTTCAAAATCAGTGATGAAATTAGTATCAGCACCTTGCACGCCAAGCAATCGCGCCACAATCTCGCTTGATTTACTCAAGAACCACACAAGAGGTGCAGATACTGAAGCAAGCAATTTCATTGGACGTGCGATGAGGATTGCCATCTTTTCAGGATTATTGAGTGCAATTCTTTTAGGAACGAGTTCACCAATGACGAGGGATAGATAAGTTGTGAATACGATAATCAAGCCAAAACTAATCTGTTCAGCGATAGAAACGGGTAGTGCAAAAATAGCATTTAATTGTTGTGCGAAATCGTCGGCTAGGGCTGTACCACCAAATGCACCCGCAAAAATGCCAACAAGTGTGATGCCTATTTGTACAGTTGATAGAAAGCGATTCGGGTCATTGGCTAAGTCAAGAGCGGTGCGTGCACCTAAACTACCTGCCTCACTTGCTTGTTCAAGACGTGCTTTATTTGCCGATACAATCGCTAATTCAGCGAGTGCAAAAACGCCATTTAGAAGAATTAATGCGATTAATATAACCAGAGCCATTTAATATACATCCTGTCTTGTACCGATTTGAATCAATTTTAAAGGATGTATATTGGAATAAGATCAATATGTATCGGGTAAATCGTTCAAAAATAAGACTGTGTCGCCACTGGCAAGGTTTTGTTGATACCACGCTGTTGCTTCAGATAAGGTTTCAACGATTCGTAAGCGGTCTGATGGAAAATCAGTGCTGAGAATCCCTTGCTGAATTGGAGCAGTTTGCTTTTCTCCAACTAAGATAATATCGCTCGCATACTGCGTTGCAGCAACACCTAATTTGTAATTTTCTTGCTCATGCAAATCACCAAGTTCTACCATACCGGGGGTAATTAATAGACGCTTCCCTGTTGTGTGCATTCCCAAAACTTTGAGCGAACTCAACACACCAACAGGATTGGCGCTGTAGGCATCATTGATAATTGTAATGCCACTAGCTGTCATTTGTCTGACAAGGCGACTTTCCGCAGGTTGCAACGAACGCACACGGAACGCAATATCCCGTAAAGACATGCCCTCATATACAGCAACGGCTGTTGATAGCAGCAGATTCGTCACGTTATGTTCGCCTACAACGGGGGTTGTGAATGGCTGGGAAGTCTGCGTGATCGTATCATGTACTGTAAACGCTAATCCATCCAATGTCTCACTGATGTCGGTTGCAATGAAACGCACATTATTTTGGAGTGCGGTATCATTATTAAGTGTACGACTGATTGCAATTCGATTATCAGGATAGCCTTTAGCGAACATGGCACGTACATACTCATTATCCCAATTAAAAACCCCTAAACCATGCTTGGGCAAATTAGCAATAATTTCGTACTTGGCAGTTGCAATATTATCGAGTGTGCCGAAACGCTCTAAATGCTGAGGACCTACCTCGGTAACAATACTGATGTCAGGTGGGGTAAGTTTGCAAATACGCTCAATTTCCCCTTCGACATATGCGCCCATTTCGCTGATGAAATATTCAATACTATAATCATTCGCTAGATCAGTATTGATAGCCAGTGTAACCCCCATCATCGTATTATAGCTCTTGGGTGTGGCATAGGTCTTATAGCGACCATTGAGAATATCTCTCAGGAAATTTTTAGTCGTTGTTTTACCATAACTCCCTGTGATACCGATAATTTTCGGTTGAATAGTTTCTAAGACTTGTTCTGCTTTATGAATAAAACGTTGCCGCATGGCAGCTTCAACAGGGGTCATCAGCAAATTACCGAGCATCAACCATAATGGGGCGAGGATGAAATTTGAGAACCCTAAACTCGCAATGATAGCTGCTGTAAATCGATCACTGCTAATGTCGAGTTGATTAACAAAAAATACGCTCATGCTGGTATAGATGATCGCTAATACAAAACCTGTGCCGAGCATCCGCATAGCGCGTTGTGTGCCTACAAAGGCTTTTTTAATTTCACGGTCTCGCGGAGGGAATACAGCAATCAATGCCGCAATACTACTGATGATATAAGGTAAAATCGCAGTTTCATTGGGAATACTATCATTGAAAAACGCAAAAATGCCCCCAATCAGGAATACACTCAGTGTTCGTAAAGGCAGCCAACGATTACGTTCCGCAAATAACCAGCGTGTATAGCGTCCGCTCATGTATTCTTCGATTTGATAAAACCGAGCTTGCCGATAAATACGAAATAGTGTGCCACCGAGCCATATAAGTGCGATAAGTGTCATCAGAGTGAATTGCATCATTATTACCTATTCGTTCGATCATAAATCAAGTTGCATTATCAGAAAGGGAAACGCGATTGGTATCGTTAATCTTGCTTGAAGAAATAATCCATCACTTGTGCGGTATCGGCTACTTTTTCTAAATAAGCATAATGTCCTGCGCCTTCGTGGATAATCAGTCCTGCATCGGGAATCGTTTGTTCTAGTTTTTTACCCATCCACAAGGGCGTATCCTCGTCTTGGTCACCCCAAAATAAGAGTGTGCTGATACGAATTTGACTGGCGATTGGCAGTAAATCCTCATTAATCACATTGATGAATGTTTGGCGCATGATTCCTGAAACTTGCTGAAAATCAGACGAGCCATAGCGCTTATTATAGGCAGTGCGGATTGTATCCGCTAAGGTTTTAAGACCGATACTATAAAGTGCATCACGGATACTTTTGTAAGCGCTCAAACGCCAACGTGACCATAAAGGTGTGGCTTGTTTAATGCCTGCTGCGTCCGATAAAGCCATTTTTTGGATACGATGACTATATTGTGCGCCTAGGATTAAGCCTAAGCGCCCGCCAAATGAATGCCCAAACAAATGCACTTTTTCTAAATTATGATAATCGAGATAATCACTAATGAATGTCGCATAGTCATAGACTGTCCATGCTATAGGCGGATCATCACTTGCACCAAAACCCGGCATATCCAGCATAAAACACTGATACCCTTTTGTTGCTAGTTGCTCGGCTAAGGGAGAGATTAAGCCAATATTTGCGCCCCACCCATGCAAAAATACAATAGGATTACCAGAACCGATGATGTGTTCCGCGATTTTGATCTCATTAAGTTGAATTATTGTGTAGTCATATGCTGTCATAGCGCGAAATGATAGCAGGTTTGCAAGCGTCATAACAGGGAGTATCATGGGATCGTTCATAGCGTATAGTGAGTTCAATCATGCGAGTAACACTCATATTCATATTGTTGTCAATGAGTTTAATCATCACAGCACAAGAGTCACAATCATCATCACCCGTTATTACAGTTGATAATATTCAATCTTTACAATCCGTTGGGCTACTCAATTTTGCAACTGATTTGACACTATCAGAAGCAGCATTTGATGGACAAATTAATTTTGGTTGGTTTGTAGCGTCATCTCAAGCAGATCGCTTTTTGTTGATTGATAGCGAAAGTACAGTACTGAGTGTCATGCTCGATGGAACAATTACTGCACAGATAGCTGATATGAATCTTGTGGATGCTGTGCCAATGAATGATGACTATTTTGCTTTATTATTTGCAACATCAGATGGATTTGATGTTTGGTACGATAATCTTAATTCTGAAATCCCCTCAACTCTAAAAGTTTCAATTGTAGGAGATGCTACTCCGTCAGCAGTTTGGGTAGATTGTATGGAGAATGATAATACGCAACTAGCATCTTGTGCAGCTTATGTTGAAGCATTCACTGATACAACAACGACTATTTTTATGTTGCCACCATTCGATACAGCATCATCTAATACCACTGAAATTCAGCTAGATATATCTGACTTGAGACAAGAATCCTATTTACCTGCTAGCAATGAGGCAGCAGTTGTGCGTATTGGTCGCATTCACTTACCCTATGTTGTGACTTCATCGCTAGATGGTACAGTCCAACTATGGAATCTTGCAGATAATGATCTGGTATATGACATCAATAATGGCACAGGCGAACCATCTGTTTTTGGAAATATCAATGCTAATGCGACTGATCTTGTATGGCGTGATAATGCCAATCAAACGCTTTATTTACTCAATTTTGAAACAGGCGAAAATCGAGAAATTGCGCCGCTCAATGGCGAGTACGCACAATGGTATTTCTTGAGTGATGATGCCAGTGTGATTATTGCCGTTAACCTCGGCGGTGAACCCAATATTGTGGTCTGGGATGTTGCAACAGGCGAACGCACGATTTTAGGGAATTACCGCGACTGTGAGCGTCCACAACCTGATATGGTGCGCTTCGATGGTAGAACACTCATTATTGGCTGTGATACAGGTTTAGATATTTGGCAAATTAATCAAGGATGATTGATATGATAACATTAGATTACATGCGCTTATTGTGGAATTATAATTATTGGGCGCAGCATCAATTATGGGAGTGCTTGAAAACAGTCTCTCAATCTGATTTTGAGCATGAAATTGCTTACGGTATCGGCTCACTCCATAAACATGCTTACCATACCATGTGGGCTGAGGCTCTATGGTTAGCGCGAATACAAAATGTGAACTTATCAGACTGGGACATCCAAGATTATCCAACACCTAATTCTATCATTAATCGTTGGCAGCATGTCGAAACCAATTGGCGCGATTTTATAGATCATTTAACAGAGCATGATCTGGAGACAACATTCATTGCGAAGGCTTCTACAGGTACTTTTAAACATACAATTGGCGAAACGATGCTACACGTTGTGAATCATAGCACCGACCATCGCGCACAAATGCTACGATTGATCGGTGAATTTGGTGGGCAAACTTTTGAGCAGGATATTATCTTTTACTTACGCGCCCAACAACCATCAGATTGAGGCCGCAATCTGTGCAGCAATTTTGGCATTATTGCTCAATAGTGCTTGATTTGCTGTCATAGATTGACCATTTGTCAATTCGACAATGCGCCCTAATACGAATGGGGTTAGTTGTTTACCATGAATACCTTGTTCATCGGCTTCACGCGTTGCTTGTTCAATCGCTTGTTCTGCAATAGCGCTATCGAGTTCATCGGTTGCTGGTACAGGTACAGTGACCAGAATACCATGTTGGGCATTTAGGGCTTGGGCTGCGCGCATAATTTGAGCAATTTGTTCAGGATTTTCGACGCGAGCATCAATCGGTAAGCCACTGCTTCTGCTATAAAACATGGGCAAGGTATCGGTTTGATACCCTAAAATCGGTACACCTTGTGTTTCGAGGACTTCTAAGGTTAGCGGTAGATCGAGAATTGATTTTGCACCTGAGCAAACAACAGTCACTGGAGTACGTCCGAGTTCCAGCAAATCAGCCGAAACATCAAAAGGATGTCCACGATGCACACCACCAATTCCACCTGTTGCAAATACCCGAATCCCAGCCATATGCGCGACAATCATCGTGCCTGCGACAGTGGTTGCAGCATCTTCGCCTAAGCCGAGTGCAATCGGGAAATCGCGTCGGCTACATTTGCGAACATCTTGTGCCTTTGCGAGATATTCAATTTGATCGGTTGATAAACCAACCATAATCTGCCCACTTAGTACAGCAATTGTTGCAGGAACTGCTCCTGCATCGCGTACCGCTTTTTCCATTGCGAGTGCTGTATCACGATTAGTTGGATAGGGCAGTCCATGTGTAATCACAGTTGATTCGAGTGCAACTATTGGATTCCCATTACGTAATGCTTGACGAACCTCATCTGAGAAAGTTAAAAGCATGATGTCTCATTTCTGTATGATAAAAGAATGTCAGCAGTCTACCGAAGTGCATTCACTCTGCACAGGGCATAAATGGGTAATATTTACCTGTTCGGTGATACACGAGTGTATTACAATCAACGAACCAAATAACTAGGACTATTTATGGTAGAAAAACCTTTGACTGAATCATCAACACGAGAATCAGGTGCTGTCATTCATCGCCGTGAAACCAATTGGCAAATTTATCTGCCATTTATTATTGGCTTATTGATATTAGGTGCTATTTTTGCTGGATTAGCGATTCCATCTGACCCAATCTGGCGTGACCGCGTGCAAGCTATTGGTGATCTACTCTACTTGCTATTATGCACCATCCCCATACTAATTTGTATGTTACCTGTCTACATCATCGTTCTTTTAGGGATTTACGGTATGAAAAAGGTACATGATGGCACAGAACGACCATTACGCAAACTAGAGAATCTAAGTGAATCATTGGCAACACGCATTGAAGTAGGTAGTGAATTTGTAAATAAGAAAACAATCGCTTTCAGTAGTGCTGTTGAACCGTTTGAGAAGGTAATGAGCATCTTTGAAAAGCAAGAACCAAC
>JBAUIA010000068.1:0-18591 GCA_049680565.1 Phototrophicaceae bacterium | reverse complement strand
TTTACTGGAACACCTATTATCTCAATCTGGCATTGCAGGAGTTTATTGAGGTGCGTCCTCAATTAGATTTGGAGGCTGTAGAGCGTATTACACCGCTTGCTTATGACCACATCCGTATTTTGGGACGCTACTCGTTTACGTTACATCGTGCTGTGCAAGATGGTCAGGCTCGCCCTCTCAAACCTTTTCCTGCAGACATTTGAAACTTTTTGAATGATAAACTTTCCCTTAGATACACTTTCCGTTCCGTTGTCTCCATTTTCCCATGTCCAACGATTGATGGTCTCACTGGCACTTAAAACCACCACGCAACATCTGGTCATTAGCAAGCTACATGGCTACACCCGACAGCACAAAACACGACGCGCTATCGAAGAATATGACCGCATTATTCATAGCCTTTACTTGCTCAACTATCTGGATTTACTCTCGTTGCGCCACAATGTTCAACGAGTTTTGAATCGTGGCGAAAGTTATCACCAACTGCGACGTGCAGTCGCTTACCCCAACTTCGGTAAACTCCGCTTTCGCACCCCTTACGAACAGAACCTTTGGCAGGAATGCAGTCGTTTGATTACCAATTGCATCATTGCTTACAACGCCACCATTCTCTCTGATCTATTGCAACATCACCAGCGCACTGGTAATGCACATCAAAGTGAACTCCTGCGACGGGTTTCACCAGTTGCTTGGCAACATATCAATTTGCATGGGCGGTATGAATTCAATAAGCCACCGCAAATGGTTGATATCGCATCACTGGTACAACAGCTTGCACAATATGACATTGAATTATTGGAGAAAAATCTTTCCTGACCAAAAACATTATGCCGTGTGGTCTTTTTCGAGGGAGTATGCAAAAACCCCCATGTTTGTATTTTTTGCAACAGAACCGATTCTAATTGCTGCTTGACTTTTTACCCCATTGGCGAACCTAAGCCATTTTCACACTTTTTACCTCTTGGTCGTCTTTTCCCCCACTTTCCCAAGTTGATGAATTGCGATATGTGAGAAAAATGATTTTTGATCAATTTCAACTTCATCCCCCGTAATAACGAGGTCACCAGATAGTGGCAGATCAAGTGATGATCGTCCTATCATAACGTCTATTTTCCCAGGGGTGACAACGTAGCGCATATCAATACCATAATAAGCAAACTGATTAACATTAATAACAAATTCTACAGTGCAGGTTCCTCCAGCTTGCAACGAAACACGCTTAAAGCCTTTGAGTTCTTTTATAGGACGTGTGACACTAGCACGATGTGTATGTGTATATAGCTGTACTATATCATCGCCTGATCGTTTTCCTGTATTGGTCACATCGGCATAAATGCGGATAGTCTTGCCTGCGGTTGCCTCTTCAGCATCAATTCGTAGATTACTATAGTCAAAGGTTGTATAGCTAAGTCCATATCCAAATGGATAGAGTGGTTGTGTACTAGTTTCTACATAATCAATCTTCCACATTGATTTCCCACCTGATGGACGATGGCTGTAGAATATTGGAACTTGTCCAACAACGCGTGGAAAAGTGATTGGCAATTTACCACTGGGGTTGATTGCACCAAATAAGACATCCGCAACAGCTGCACCACCTTCTTCTGATGGAAACCATGCTTCCAGAATAGCGGGTATATCATTAGCAATCCAATTAAGCGTGACAGGACGACCACTGAGCAATACTAAAACAATCGGCGTACCTGTTTCATAAATTGCTTGAACGAGTTCTGCTTGAACACCGGGCAAATCCAGACTTGCACGGTCACGCGCTTCACCAGATGTACAATCATTAGTTAAGCCGGCTTTATCACCCACAACTAAAATTACTATATCTGCATTCTGAGCTATTTGAACGGCTTCTGCAAAACCATCGCGATCTCCCCCGATAACATCACAGCCCTTTGCATAAGCAACTGTTGTATTATCGCCGACACGCTCTTTAATCGCCTGTAGAATACTAATAGCAGGGATAAAATCTTCAATATTATTAGCGGTTACCCCTTCTGGAACAGGCATCCCGAGCGCATTGTTATCGATACTTTCAATCAGTGTTTCAATATGAGCTGGATAGGTATAATCTCCGAATAAGTTGCGAATATTATCCGCATTGGGTCCAATAACAGCTAATGAAGATATTATCTCAGATAAGGGCAGCAACTCATTATCATTTTTCAGCAGAACAATTGATTTTTGAGCGAGTTCACGAGCAATAGCACGATCATGAGTTGTATCAAATTCTATACTGCTTGCGTCCACAAAAGGCTTTTCAAAGATACCTAAAGCAAATTTCTGAGCTAAAATTCGATGCAAGGCAGTATCAATTAAATCCATACTGATATAGCCATCATTAACTGCTGCTTGTAATGAATCGCCGTAGCAATCAGTGGCTGGCAATTCAATATCAATGCCTGCTAAAAGTGCTAATTTCGCAGATTCTTGCTTATCTATTGTTAAATGATGATGTTGTTCAAGCATATTAATTGCAAAATAATCAGAAACAAGCGTGCCATCAAATCCCCATTCATCGCGCAAAATATCTATTAATAATGCTCGATTGGCAGCACAAGGGACACCATCTAGCTCATGATACCCATTCATAACTGATGCTAAAGAGAATTTTTTAATTGCTGCTTCAAATGGCAAAAGATAAACTTCGCGCAGTTCACGTTCTGGGATGTGGGCGGGTGACCAATTCATACCCCCTTCGGTTGTGCCATATCCGACAAAGTGTTTGGCAGTTGCAATGATACCTGTTCGTAAATTATCACCTTGTATACCTTTGATATATGCTCCACCCATTTGAGCAACCAAATACGGATCTTCACCATATGTTTCTTCGACACGTCCCCACCGCGCATCGCGTGTTACATCCAGCACAGGCGCAAGCGCATGATGCGCCCCAACCGCTCGCATTTGTCGGCGAATAATCTCGCCCATTGCTTCTGCAAGTGTGGGATCCCACGTACTCGCTACACCAATTGTTTGCGGGAAAACAGTTGCGCCATTTGCCATATATCCAGAACAAGATTCTTCATGGATGACAGCAGGAATCTTTAAGCGTGTATGATCTAACAACCATTTCTGAATTGAATTGGTTAATTCAGCAGATTGTTTGGGATTAACATTACTCGCTCCTCCTACTCGTGTTACGTGCCCTATGCCATTAGGCATAAATTGAGCCGCTTTTTCAGTATTGAGTGTAACGCCATCAATAACCTGATAAATCCAAAAGCTCCCCATCTGTGCTATTTTTTCTCTCAGGGTCATTTCTGATAGTAAACTAGTAACGCGGTTATCAATGCTCAGCGTTGCATCGTAGTAGCGTGGTTGATTAGCCATAATGTTTTAACCTTTAACTTCACTACTTAAAATAGATAAAATGATTCTAGAAGCCTTTGATTTCTGAAAATAATGCAGTCTTATTTGCTCATGAATATGATTAATAGCTTTTAATTATAGCAATCAGTCAGCAAGTCGTTTGCTAATGCACGTTTAAAATGGTTCAGTGTTTCTTGAATTCCATCTTGCAGATTTGTAAAATTTACATTTGAGAATGCCTGGCGCAACTCATTATCATCAAACCCATTTGGAAAAGGTAAGCCTTCTGATTTAAGCGTAATTTCTGCACTTGGTTCAATATCTTTAAGTATATTTACGAATTGCTCGATGCTGACCACATCACCACCAAGATTATAAACATGCGCACCTGCTATTGGATTATTCGATGCGACAATGAATTGTCGCGCCACATCTGAAGCCAATTGAAATTGTGCCATCCCGCCAAAAGCAATATCATAAGGTTTGCCTGTAGCAGCAGCAAATATTGCTTTTGTAGGATCACTTGTCATGCCTTGATCGCGTCCAACACCGTACACGATATACGGACGTAATGCTGTTGAATGAACGCCATAATCTGTAGCATACATGCGAGCATTTTGTTCGTTACATTGTTTATAACCCCCATATAAAGTATGTGGATTAAGGTGTGCATTCGCTTGTATTAAACCTGCTTCGTATTCATCAGCTTGACCATAAACAGCAATTGAAGACGCATACACAAGATGGTTAATGCCACAGTTTCTTGCAGCCTCAAAGATATTTAATGTCCCGATAACATTAACCTGTGCGCCTAAAATTGGATTTGTACGACAGAACGGCACTTGCAAAGCACCTAGATGAATAATATGTGTAACATCATAATGCCTGATAGTCGCCTCAATTTGTTCTTTATTGGTAATATCCCCCTGCTCAAAAATAATTGATGCTTGTTGTGCTTCATTTAATAAGAGGTTGAGGCGTTGACGGTTTTGACTAATATCATAGCTAACTACCGTTTGAATGTCTTTTACAAGATGGTAAAGTACCCATGCGCCGATACAACCCATAGACCCCGTGACGAGGTATTTATTTTTAGTCATAATTAATGTTATCCCATCTTATTTTCTAAACGACCTAAACCTTCTATTTCGATGATGACCTCATCCCCTGCTTGCATCCATTTTGGATTCTTATCTCCTAATATTACGCCTTCAGGTGTACCTGTTGCAATAATATCGCCTGATTGCAATGGGAAATAATGTGATACATAGCTAATAATTTCCGCGACAGAAAAAACCATATCTTCTGTACTAGAATTTTGCCGCAATTCACCTTGATACCATGTTTGAATACGCAGATTTTGGGGATTTGGTATCGCATCGGCTGTGACAAGATATGGACCAATTGGTAAAAATTTATCGAGCGTTTTTCCCAATAGCCATTGACTGGTCAATAACTGTAAATCACGCGCGCTAATATCATTGCCATTGCAATACCCTAAAACATAATCAAGTGCGTTTTCAACTGACACATTATCGGCAGTTTTGCCCATAACAACGACTAATTCTGCCTCATAGTCACATTGTTGTGATGATGATGGCAAAGGAATCACGTCACCTGAGCCAGCAATAGAATTACTAAATTTTGAGAATAGAATAGGAGTTTTCGGAACAACCATATTTGATTCTAAGGCATGTCGGCGATAATTTAATCCTATACAAACAATCTTGCTAGGTGTTGGTACAATCGGTGCAATTGTTAGGGACGATTCTTCGTAAATATTGTCTGAGCCAATATCGGATTCAAGAATTGCAGGGATTTGCGTTAGCCAGTGAGAGGCTTGCTGATAAAATTCTTTTTGATCACTTGCAAACTCAATGTGCTTACGACGCGCTTCGGCTAGAATATCAACAATACCTTGTTCGGTCACTATACCTATTTTAAGTTGTTTGTCGGTATGATACATCAAAAGTTTCATGTTTGATTTGCTCCTGATCTCTATCACTAAAATTCTGTTATGACCGACTTATCTTCTAGCCATGCCATCATATTCAACACAAGATAATTCCAATTCTGAAAACCACGATTCAAAATTGGCTCACCATTTTCAGGTTGATAGTATTCGTGCAACTTACCAAACCGCTCAATATCGCGCCCAAATAGATGAATTGTTTTTTCGGCTAAAACTTGTGCTTCTTGGATAAAGCCATAAGTCACTAATCCACGAAAGGTCAAATAATTGGAAATACCCCAAATAGGACCTAACCAACAAGATGGATTGCCTGATGCCCGAATACTATACATTTTTTCCATCTTAGAAAGTGTTCGGACACCATAAGGCGCATTAAATGTGCGTGTGTTTTTATAATGTTCTTCGACAATACGCTTGGCTTGTTGCTCGGTAGCGATACCAGCCCACATTGCTAAAAAGCCTGACCAAACACCAATACGTTGAATCAAACAATGCCAATCAGGTGGTTGCCCAGCATGAAGCCCGCTACCATCGTAAGGTATTAAATTGAGATCGACACTATAGAAGAAACCATCACGTTCATCCCAGCAATGTACTTGAATAGCTTCAATAAGATTGTCATAGTCGTATCGCAATTCTGTGGCAACCTCATCTAATTGTAAACAATCAGCAAGATAAGTGGCGGCTGCTAATTCTTTAACCATCATACAGTTGAGGTAAATAGATCCCGAACTTTGTTTAGGGCGGAAGTAAGTGCAAGGATCATTATCAACACCTATCATTAGATCACTCTGCCAAAAGTAGAGACCCGTTACCGTATGGCGATGATGATTACGATAATTATTGAGAAAAGTCAGTAAGTAATAAAATTTATCACGCAACCACTCCGCATCATTACCATTCTGCTTGGTGATAAAAGCAGCATGTTGGGCTAAAACTGGCTTGTGCATATTTTCTGCATACGGATTTTCTGCGTGATATACTTCTCCTTCTCGATTAATGACAATCGGTATCCATCCATCCATACCGCCGTAATGTAGTGAATTGAGGATACAGCCTTGTGCATATTGGGTCACTTTTTTGGAACTTTGCGCGTCATTTGCTTCCACTAATATCTGGCGCAAGGCAACATCACTAAGCCAAGAATCCCAATCCCACAATACATCATGGTATTGCTGGCTACCCGGTGTCAAAAAAGGATAAGGCATATTACCACCTGCTTCGCGGAACATCCCTTTGTAATGTTTTAGAAGATTCTCACGGATGAGATCACTGTATGTTTGGGTCATGGTCTAATCCTAAATCATAATAAAAAGCAGAGTTACCACACGACCCTGCATGAATCCGATTCGTACCTGTAGAAATAAGGACTGTTTTCCATCGAATAGCACCTAATTGTGGGTCATAGATATTTCCCCATGTCTTGCCTTTATCTCGACTGAGCATGACGGTTGAGGGACTATTCGCATAGAAAAGTGGTTCGCTAACAACAACTAATAGATCGTTATTACTGCCACCAATTGCAATAGATGTCGCATTATAGATACGGTCATCTAATGGATAAATCTTTTGCCAAGTATCGCCATAATTTTCACTCCGCCATAAACCTTCACGGATAAAACCAGCGTAAATTAAGCCTGCTTGGTTGGGATCTGTACGAATCACATTGAGAACGGAGGCACGATTGATTTGGAATGGCAATAAATACCCGATATTTTCCCAGTTTTCCCCACCATCTCGTGATCGAAATAAGCCCTCTGTCCATTCGCCAAGGTAAATGGTATCGGATTGATGAGGATCAATCGCTAGTAGTTGATTTGTTCCGCAGACATTTTTGGTTTGAGCAATAACAACTGAGAGTAACTCATTTTCTATCCATTCGCGTTGATACGGCACACGCTTGATATAATCAGGAAATGGACTCGCTAAGATTTGCCATGTATCACCCCAGTTTTGTGTTCGATACAACCCTGCCCCATACTCTAAGATACCGTCAATATAAGCGTAGAAATGTCCTTCACGATGTGGGTCTTCGACTAAGGCTTGCACTGAAACGCCTGCTGCGCGTGATTGAAAGTCTAATTCTCCGGGGTCAGTATCCAATTCGGCAGTTAACGATAAGACAATTTCAGGAGGTTCGTCATACGCTGTAGAACGCAATAAAGTACAACCCGAAAGACCTTTTACACCATATAGAACAAAATCAGGACGGAAACGCGAGGCAACAATGGCGGTACTATCGGGTTGCGTATTCTCCAATTCAATACGATACATTCCTTCAAAAGTATCGCCAGCATCGCGGCTAACTTTCGGATTATGGTCGGCAGTTACCATAAAAAGCGTGTTGGCATCTGTTGGATGAGCCGTCATATTCTCGATGCAAATGTTTTCCATCCCTTTAAAATGGTTGGCATCCCATGTTAAGCCACCATCATGACTGATCGAAACCCCATACCAATTGCTAATATAAAGCGTGTTGCTATCCTCAACATCTATATGAATTTTAGCAATACACCAACCCGCCCACTCTAAGGTCATATAAGATGGATAATTATGAATATCATCTGTTTGATGCCAGCGAATAAGTTCCCAAGAATCACCTGCATCAAGCGATTGATACACACCAATAGGTGGCACATCTGCATCAAAATTAGGATAGGTCAAAGCAGCTGTTACCAAGTGGTTTATATTTTTGGAATTAATGGCTAGCGTTACAAATTCATATTTTGATAAATTGGGTGCATTGTTCACCCAATTTTGTCCGCCATCAGTGGATTTAAAGATACCATCACCCATACAAGCAGCGTGCATGATATTTGGATTGGTTATATCAAAGACAATTTCAGAGAAATCTAAGCCTTCATGCAGCACATCCCATGTTTCACCTTTATCAGAAGAACGATATAAACGCGCGGGATTAGGACGCACAAAATCATATTGTTGCTCAACAAATTTTGGATTTTTGTCGAAACTACCAATCGTACCGATATAAACAATGTTGTCATCGGTAGGATGAAAAGCAAGCGCACATAAACGCTCACCATCTAAACCTTTATTTTGCCATGTTTCGCCCTCATCAGTACTCAGCCAAATGCCATTGGTATATGCACCTGCAATCACTAAATTAGGATCGTGAGGGCTAACTTGTATAGCATCGCCACATTGACGGGTTTCACCATTACCAAAAAAAGTGGCTTCATCACAAACTGGATACCAGTCATCGCCTCCATTGCGCGTCTTATGAATTGTGCCAAAAAATGTCTTACCACGAACAGACCCTGAACAGCGAAATAAAATATTTGGATTATGAGGACTAATCGCAAAACTCTGTATATCATGCTGATGACAATCTGTCATGCCGTGATTTTTAGCTACCCATGAGCGCCCTCTATCGACACTTTTGAAAACGCCTGCAACATCCGAGCGTGCGTACATGATCGTTGGATGTTGCGGATTTTGTAGTATGCCCTCAATAAATCCACCTCCGTTGAGAGTTGATTGTTGCCATTGATTGAACATTATCATGCCTCCGTGAGCCTTGTCAGTTGGTAAATTCTAAGTGCGTTATCATGCAAAATAGCATGTCGTTCACTCTCTATAAGATGATCCGTAGCTTGTATCAGATGACTACAGATCGCTGTGTAGCTGTTCTCAGTAATAAACATTGGGAAATTACTCCCAAATAGCAGGCGATCAACCTTCATCACCTTAATGAGATGGTCAATGACTGCTTTTAGATTATCGAATACGATATGATGGGATATTTTGAGGATAATATTGGCTTGCTCGGAGAGAACTCGTAAATTATTTTGCCATTTTGGCAATAAACTCTCTGCTATTGGAATACCTGCAAGATGATTTAAGACAAAGATAATGTCAGGATATAATGCAGCTAGTTTAGCAATATCCGCACTGTATTCAGCCTTCATCAATATATCGAGCACAAGATCATGATCGGATAAGGCTTGCATAACAGTCGATAAATGGTCTAAATTAGAACGATGACTAAAATAGTTAATGCGTATGCCTTTGAAGTAAGGATTTTTTGCATAATGCTTAATGCGTTCACCAACACTAGGGTGATTGATGTCTAGCCAAGCAATCACACCTAAATAACGATCATTTGTATTTGCTTGTGCCAGCAAAAAATCAACTTCTTGCGCTGTATTAGTCGCTTCGATCAGAACAAAGCCCTCAACATCTAGCTCAGTTATTTCAGTATCGATCTCAGATATATCTATATCACGATATAGTGGCGATGTTGGTGATAGCCAGTGATAATCCAAGTGTGAAATATTCAAGATATGGATATGTGTATCAATTATTTGCCGTTTTGATTTTTGTGCCATTGCTCATATTCCTGACGTGCTTCATCATTGAGTGGGTAATATTTACTCAGTGCGCCACCATCTTGGATGCGTATACGGCTAAAGGATTCCCAATCTTCATGGGCTAATGTTTGCTCAAGCAATTGTGGGGCAACTTGGCGAGGGATAATAACTGCACCATCATCATCAGCAATTATAATATCACCCGGTAAGACCAATACGCGACTACAAGCAATCGGTACATTATATGCCCAAGGAAATAGACTGGTTTGTGAAGCATAATTCGGTGTCGCCCCTCTGACCCATAATGGTAAATCAATCTGCCTTAATTTGGGTGCATCGCGCACATAGCCATCGACAACAATGCCAACACCACCTTGTGCCTTAAAATATGTGACGAGCATCTCACCTAGACAACCTGTATAAGGATCACCATAGGCTTGAATTGCAAGGACATCACCTGCTTGAATGGTCTCGAAAACCGCCCACAATGCTGAAAATTTCTCACTATGTTCTTGGTCTAAACCATCTGCAATATCCTCGCGCTGCGGCATAAATTGCAAGGTAATAACATTTCCAACAATTTTTCTACCGGGGTGCGTTGTCTGTGGACCTTCAATAAAGGTTTGCTTAATACCCATGCGATGCAGCATGGCGCTAGCAGTTGCGCTACTCACAGCTTGCAGTTGTTCAATCAAGGCGTCGTCTGCTCGTTGAAACGCTTTACCAGCAATCGGTAAATCAATATTGGCACGGGCAAGGGGTTTTTTTGGTAGTTTGTCACTCATAATGATCTACTTTCGGTATCGGCGCTTCGGATATAATTAAGTGTTCTGCTTGGAGTGTTTCCCAAAATGCAGGTGGAATATCTTGTTGGATAGCATCAAGACAAGTTTGTACTTCGGAAGGTTTTTGAAATCCAACGACAATAGATTGAATCGCAGGATTTGCTAAAGGAAATTGATTAGCGGCAACATGAAGCGGAATAGAAAAGGAATCGCAGATTGTTTCGATTCTGCCTATACGCTCAATAACTTCAATAGGCGCTTGCCCATGATTGTAACGTGGGGTACTTGTATGTGTACCTGTTGCTAGAATGCCACTGTTGTAAATACTAGCTGCAATGATGGGTATATTTTTCTCAAAGCTGTGCTTCAATAATGGCAATGCGCCTTGCTCCAACAAGGTGTAACGACTAGCAATCATAAAGCAATCAAACATATTTGTTTCACTAAACCTTAATAACATCTCCCATTGGTTCATCCCTGCGCCGATTGCTTTTATCACACCCTGACGACGTAGCTCAACTAATGTGGGCAAAGTGTGTGTAACAACTTCGTCAAAATGAAAATCGGGATCATGCACATGCAAAATATCAATAGAATCAACTTTAAGTCGTTTAAGACTGCCTTCTAAACTACGTAATATGCCATCACGACTATAATCACGTTGTACGGTATCGCCAGAAATATCAAAGCCAACTTTGGTAGCAATTGTGATGCGCTCACGCGGCAACTGCCCTATCACCAGACCTGTCCGTGATTCTGCTAAACCCTTGCCATAATTTGGAGCCGTATCAAAGTATGTAATGCCGTTTTCATAGGCAAATTCTAAGGCTTCAACCGCTTGTGTTTCAGGAATTAACTCACCTGAATTCCATGCTGGTGGCGTTGCTAAAGGGGCTGTACCAAAACCAATTGTCGGAATTTTTAAGGATGATTTCATTCTAATCGTCCCCAAGGTAATTGGTATGATGGCTGATTAACAAACCGTTCCACTTTAATATGCAATATAATTTCAGTTGCGGCGGGTAATAGAATCCGTAGGAGCGAATCATTGACGGTGATCGTCTGTGTTTCAGTCTTTAGATCAGGAGCGGCATAACCTTGTGCGCCTTGTTTGCCGGGATAATCACTGATGCGCTTTTCGTATTGAATGTGATGAAATTGATGTTCGCCAAATGCCCCTGCTTGAATTATCAGGTCACGCTCATGCAATATACTCAGGTTTACTAAGTGAATACTGATAGAATCATATTCAACTTTTTCAACCAATGAAGCGACATCTGGTGGTAAGCCAACGCGCTGTTTTTCAACATCGAAATAGCGTGCCTGACACATTAACAAACCGCCATTATAGATAACTTGTGGTGCGCCGAGTGTTAATTGAACCAGTGCTTCTGTCAAAACAGGGTTTAATTCTTGCCAGTGATGAATACTTACGTTTGAAAGGTCTTTATCATCACGGCGAATCATATCCATACGGCGTGCAACTTGCCCATAGCTAGCACTAAGGATTTGCTCAGGATAATGTGGGTTTTCCCCTTTGAGAAAACATAGCCAAGGCGCATCATGCCCAGCATCTTCTTTATTACGAAATGCTTTCACATCGCGCCAGTCATCCACATCATGCTGGCGCAATAGCTCGATACGTTGCCAATCACGCTCTGAAAAAGTCAAATTCCAGACTGCAATTGGATAAACGGCTGTCGGGCTTTGGTAATCAAACCAACCGAAGTCTTTATAACGATAAGGGGCAACGAAAAATTCTGTATCGGGAGCATATTCATCCAGCATAATTACCCAAAAACTGCCATAGGTATCCGCAAGTTCTTGTAATGTACGGATTTGAGCCAGATCATGAATTACATCTATTTGGGAACGTGGCAAATCTAAGAAGGTATCATCTTGAGTGAGTAGATAAGCATTAGCGCCTGCTACAACGGCTGCCATACCAATGTTATAATAGCCATGTGGCCATGCCCATCCATATAAGCCACCGTACCATTTGCCATCCATATATTCGCCAACTTCACCTGATAATCCAATATTGTCAGGTAAAAATCCACTATTGTTTTCAGCGCGTTTTTGCCATGCTGATACATACGCTACAACCCAATCAACATACTTGTTATTGCCCGTCATCAAATACGCATTTGTAATTAGGCTCGTTACGATGAGGTTCGTAGCAACGTCCCCCTTACCCATACGATATTCCATGACTTCGCCCATACGCTTTGCAAGTTCAGGGTCTTTGAGGTCGTCATAGGTCTTAATACCTTCAACATCGTGATACGGCAATCCGTAAGGTGCCATATCAGCATACCAACCGTAGGCAATTTCACTATCAAAATAGCCCCACCTTGCCCCAACGCTGCCATTATGTGGCGCACGGATCAGTTTATGTTCGGGATCATAGTTGATTGCATCAGGATCTTCGTTGAGATAAAAACCAGCAAAGCGCTTGGCACGCTCCAACAATTTAGGATTTTCAGGATCAGCTAGGCATAAAAAATAAAAATAGATGTAACTTTCACCTTGATGAAATTGGTCATACCCGCGTTCATATTCCTTATGAACTAAGCCAAGGCGCGTCAGTTGCTTGGTGATAGCATCCCAATGAAAATGCGCCAAGTCGAGCAATTTATCATGCCCGCCGATCAAATAAAGTAATGCCCAATTATAAAAGCTTTCGTAAAAGTCGTCTGCCCCATCGCGCGTTTGAAAATTATCATCGTTCTCATCACGCCAAATGAGTGATCCATCAGCGTGTGTGTATTTCTCTCGAAAGAGATCAACCGATTGGCTCATGGTTTCTATGAGGCGGCGTTGCCAGACTGCCCAAGAAGGAGGTGTTGCAGAAGGCACATTACTTTGTATAGAAATTACTAAAGGTCGCTTTTGTGAGGTCATCTTTGAGCTATTTCAAAACCAATATTTACAGAAAGATTAAAATTATCTAAAATTATTATAAATTGGTCTGACCACTAGGTCAATAGGTCATTTAATATATTTTGAACTAAGAATTGGTACTTAAATCTTTATGGATACAATTGCGAATCAAAATACAGAACAGCTTGCTAAGCCATCATCAATTCCGAAGCGCAAATTATGGAATTCGATGCAAGGACATATTTTCAAGCGTAATCTTGTCTGGTTCATGATGGCATTACCAGCGCTTCTCTGGTTGCTTGTTTTTAAATACCTCACACTTTTTGGAACATGGATTGCTTTTACGGATTACAAAGTCAGGCGTGGGGTGTTTGGCAGTGAATTTATAGGATTAGAGAATTTCCGCTTTTTGTTCGCTACCGATACCGCTATCCGTGCGACCCGTAATACAGTGGCTTTGAACATTATATTCATTGTTTTTGGGGTGATTGTTTCTTTGTTTGTGGCGTGGCTACTATTTGAAGTTTATACCAGTATTGCAACCCGTTTTTATCAGACGATGCTTTTGCTGCCTCAATTTATATCGTGGGTGGTTGTCTCTTACTTTGTTTATGCACTACTTTCTTCAGAAACTGGTCTCATCAACATTACCCTACAAAGTTTAGGATGGGATAGAATTTCATGGTATACAACAGCCGATTATTGGCCTGTAATTTTATTGCTCGTGAGCTTATGGAAAGGTATTGGTATCAGTAGCCTGATTTATTTATCAGGAATGATTGCAATTGATACCCAACTTTACGAGGCAGCACGGATTGATGGTGCAAATAAATGGCAACAATTTTGGGGTATTACATTTCCCATTATTTTGCCATTGATTGTGATTAATGTGTTGCTAGCACTTGCGTATATCATGAATGCTGATTTTGGATTGTTCTTCCAAGTGACACGTAACCAACCACTGCTATATGAAACAACCGATGTACTCGATACTTATATTTTCAGATCTTTGACTGTAACACGTAACGTGAGTATGGCAGCAGCAGCTCAATTTTATCAATCAGTTGTAGGCTTTGGCTTAGTTATCTTCTTCAACTGGGTTGTCCGTCGGATTGAACGTGAAGATGAACCACTTTCATTATTCTAATTAAAAGGACACATTATGGCGATTAACACGCAAAAAATACGTCAGGCACGTCAAGAGAATAATGACCGCATTTTGAATTTTGTGGGGCGCTTTAGTATCCATATTGCCCTTATTCTTTTCAGCTTATGGTGTCTTGTACCGTTACTACTAGTTGTTTCTGCATCGTTAACTGATGAGATAACACTCACTCGTGAGGGTTATCGTCTCTTACCCAGTAATTTTAGTACAGAAGCCTATGAACTTATTTTCAAGAATCCAACTGCGATTTTACGGGCATATGGGGTTACAATTTTTACCACAATTGTTGGCACAACTATCTCACTTGCCCTCATGTCTCTGTTAGCATATCCGCTATCACGTCCTGATTTTGTATTACGCAAACCGTTATCATTTTTTGTCTTCTTCACCATGTTGTTTAATGGTGGGCTAGTGCCTTATTACATCTTGATGACGCAGTATTTACACGTTCAGGATACGATCTTCGCGCTGCTTTTACCCTATTTTGTCGTTGTTTTCTATGTACTGATACTGCGAACTTATTTTGCTGCCCTACCTTCCGAACTCATTGATGCAGCACGCGTTGATGGTGCGAGCGAATTACGTATCTTTATCAGTATCGCTTTACCGCTCTCAAAGCCAGCTTTAGCAACAATTGGCTTATTTACAGCACTCAATTACTGGAATGATTGGACAACTGCCCTGTATTTCATTCGTGATGCAGACCTCTACCCTTTGCAATATTTGCTCTATATCATTCAAAGTAATGCCCAAGCAATGCAACTCCAAAGTACAGTTGGGACAATCAGTATGGGACCTGTTCCTACACAAACTGCACGCATGGCGATGGCAGTTTTGGCAACGGGTCCTGCTGCAATTTTCTTTCTCTTTTTCCAGCGTTACCTCATTAGAGGTGTTACTTTAGGCGCTTTTAAATAGGCATCACACGGTTTAAATGAACCGTTTGCAATGCAACAGATAACCATATAGTTTACTTTATTAAGGAGTTTTGAATGAACGCAACAAAATCTAGATCAACTCTATTGAGAGGGTTAGTTCTCGCAGTAGCACTATTTGCTTTTAGCTTTAACGCTATTGCACAAGACGATTTGCCACAACTTATCTATATTTATCCGGGGAGTCCGCAACCTGACCAAGATGCAGTGCAAGATGCTATGAATGCCTATCTTGCAGAAGCTATTGGTGCAACAATCGAATTGCGCCCAATTGATTGGGGAGCATACAATGACCAGATTGGTTTAATTAACGCATCTGGTGAACAATATGATATCGCTTTCACTGCGCCATGGATCAATAATTACTATAGCAATGTTGCAGAGGAATATTTTATCCCGCTTGACGATTTGTTGCTGGAATATACTCCTGATTATTGGGCGAGTATGACCCCTGAAACATGGGAAGCTGCGCGTGTCGGTGGTCAAATTTATGGTGCTGTTAATCAACAAATTTTTGTAAAGCCCTTCGGTCCATATATCAGCACTGATGTGCTTGAAACACTTAACTTAGTTGATGCGTTCAATGCGATCGAAAGCTATGATGACCTTACACCCATTATGGCAGCCGTTCAAGCCTATGCTGATGAAGATGAATTTTTAACCCATGCAACCTACAATTTATCGCCTTTGTTAAATGCAGAAAATTGGAATTTTGATCCATTAGGAAACGGCTTAGTGATTGATACCACCGATCCTGATGCTCAAGTGCTCATTTACAGTGAAACTGAGGCTTATAGCCAAGCCGCACAACTCATTCGTGATTGGTACGAAGCAGGCTATGCACCTGCTGATACAGCACTATGGGGTGAACAAGATGCAGCATGGCAAGCTGGTCAGTTTGCTGTTCGTGTATCCGATCTTGTCAAACCGGGTGGTAATGCAGAAACTGAAGCACGTTGGGGTATTCCTGTTACAAGTATTGCAGTTGCTGAACCTGTCTTGACGACAGCAGGTGTTATTGCAACACTCAATGGTATTAGCTACACATCAGAACATCCTGAACTAGCGATGCAATTCCTTGGTTTACTAAATACTGATCCTGTTTTCTATAACATGCTCAGTAAAGGGCTTGAAGGTGTGCATTGGGAATGGGCAGATGAAGAACAATTGTTAATTCAACCTGCTAATGGTGCTGAAAGTTTTGCTGATACAGGTTATGCGCCCAATACAGATTGGATGTTCGGCAATGTTTTCAACGCTTACTACACTGACCCAACACAGATAGGTGCATGGCCCGCAACCGCAGAATTAAATCGTGCAGCACGTCCTTCACCTGTACTTGGTTTCACATTTGATGGGTCGGAAGTAGAAACTGAAATTGCTTCTGTATCGGCTGTGTTACAAGAATATGGTGATCCAATGGGGAGTGGTCTTATTGATGTTGATGAAGGCATCGCAACACTCAACCAAGTACTACAAGATGCGGGTATTGAACGTATCCGCGAAGAAATGCAACGACAAATTGATGAATGGAAAGCATCGAATAGCTAAAAAGTCGTTGAATTAGTAAAAGGTGTGGTGGCAATGCCCATCACGCCTTATTATGCCATACTTAGCAAATCTTATACAATGAATCCAGTCGCCCATATCACTCGGACAATAACATTATGCAGTCTCAACAAAACAAGCTCAATGACAAATTCCGCGATACTGTACATCGGGAAGCGATCTCCGACCAAATTACAGACCAGATTTTGTCAATGATTCGTGAACAACAACTAAAACCGGGTGATAAATTACCCCCAGAACGCGAACTTGCTTCTTTAATGGGTGTTAGTCGTGCGACTCTACGAGAAGCACTGCGCTCGCTTGCGATTATGAATGTGGTTGAACTCAAACATGGTTCAGGAACATTTGTAACATCTTTAGAACCTAAATTACTAGTCGAGAACTTCGGGCTGATTTTCTCGCTGACAGATCATTCATTTTTACAATTGATTATCGCACGAAAGGTCATTGAACCGGGCACAACTGCTTTAACAGCAAAGAGCATTACGGCAGATGGCATTATGATCCTTGAAGATATTTTAGCGCGTTCGCATGATTGCTTGAACAGTAGCCCGCAAACATTCCCAGAATTAGATATTGAATTTCATGTTACGCTAGCTAGTTTTTCTGGTAATGCCCTGCTCACACGTATCATGCAAGGCTTAACAGAAATGGGCATTGCTAGCAGTCAACGAACAGCTAAAGAAGCTACAGGATACAGTTACAGTATTGAACGCATTGAACGCGCCATTGCGATGCACGAAGGCATCTTAGAAGCGATCAAAGCACATAATGGCTTACTCGCTGAACAGCGTATGTTTGATCATTTACAATCTGTTGAAGATACCTTACTCGGAACAGTTGATAAGGAATAATACTTATCAACGAAAGGATAGTTGATGTCCTTATACCTGACATATGAGAATTTGTTATCGCGTTTTCGTCCCAATCATCTATTATCGCCTGCGAATACTTTTATTGTCTGTAAACGGATGTTGTTGGCGAATCCCCAAAAGAAGCAAATAGAGGTAAACTAGAGGCTTGAAATTTCAGATGATGAGGTCAAGCTGATGTCACTAGCCCACGAACCGATTCCAATCATTCCACCAATGACCCGTCGCATCGCTCGACAAGCTTTTCCCAAAGGAAATGTCTACATGAAGATGCGGGATGAGTTGGGAACGATTTACAACACAGATGTTTTTGCCGATTTGTATCCGCTTCAAGGTCAACCAAGTTAGGGGTAACTACGGAATACGCTCATTTATAGCCCAAGTTGTCTATAATCATGTCTTTAGAACTTATTAGAGATTTCTATGGCTCATTTTTAAAACAGAATTTTGAAATGGAACTAGTCTTTAAAAGCTCTAAATGGGTATCTAAAGTTCAAAATTTAAACTTGGGCTATAAAAACATGTATCCCGTAGCTATGCCAGGTTGAGCTATTTTTGCCCGTATTCCGTCTTTTCCCCTAGTCTGGCTGAATGGCGATGTTTGTTCAACATCATTGCACCTGTGCCTCAGCTCACCAAGGCTTTTCGTCTTGAGTGGTTCTGGCGACGACGAGAGCAGCGCTTACGAGCTGTTGCCTCTCGCCTTCAGCTTAATCTCAACCGTTTACTCGACCTTGCTCTGCCACCATAACTGGCAT
>JBAUIA010000067.1:0-5051 GCA_049680565.1 Phototrophicaceae bacterium | reverse complement strand
GTAGGGACATCCAACGGGATGTCGAATAGAGTCTGACAGCATGATTGAATTTCAAAACAGGTTCTTAACGAAATCCCTCCCCTAAATCCGCCTCCACATGTTATTCGCTGATGCTCATGGGAGGATAGGGTAAATCATCCAAGATACGTCATAATCTTATCTTTATTCTTGTGCGCCTCGTGCGCTTCTGAAAATAACTATGAGAGTCTGAAGTTGCCCATTTACTAGGTTTCTCGCTGTTTGTAGCATCTGATTCTGAATCAGATCAAGCATCATCATTTTAAACGCTTTAATCCAACCGTAGTCCTGTGTATAATCTGCTCATCATCGTTCATTAAGCACTATCAGGATAAATCGTGCCAATCCTACGTGAAGGCGAATTGGATATTATCAGTCATAGCCCCGAACAAACCCAACGTTACGGAATACGCTTGGGTAAATTGTTGCAAGCAGGGGATATTATCTGTTTATCAGGGGATATGGGCGCAGGTAAAACGGTCTTTTCAAGTGGCATTGGGCAAGGATGGGGCACACGCAACAAAGTAACCAGCCCGACCTACAACCTCGTGCATCAACACAATCGCGCACAAGACAAACTGACACTCTATCACCTCGATTGCTATCGCATGCAAAGCATTGATGAAATTGATACCATCGGCTTTGATGATATGGTCGAAAGTAAGGGTGTTATCATTATTGAATGGGCAGAACGTATCGAAGATGCGCTACCCAATAATCATCTCTGGGTTGAATTAGGCGTTGTGGAAGAATTACGACGTAATTTCATCCTAGAAGCAAAGGGGAAACGCTATCAAGACCTTGTTTTAGCGTTCCGCAATGCAATTTTTGGCATTTGATCGCACATCATCGTAATGAAATGGATATGAATAAATCGCTATGCTCATCGCAATTGATACCGCTACGCAATACCTCGGTTTAGCCCTCTATCATGAGGATGCTTTGATTGCCGAGCAAACATGGCGCACAGGGAATAAGCATAACCTAATCCTTGCATCGACCATTCAGCATATGTTGCATATATGTGATGTTAACCCTGATGATTTATCAATGATTGCTGTCGCAAAAGGACCGGGATCATATACAGGCTTACGTATTGGTGTCGCGCTTGCAAAAGGGCTAGCAAGTGTTAATCAATTGCCACTCATTGGCATCAACACACTTGATATTATTGCAGCAGGGCAACCCTTTGCGAATACAAAACACCGTTTGCTATGTATCCTCCCTGCTGGGCGTGGACGTGTTATTGTAGGTGAATATCAGGTCAAAAAAGGGCGCTGGATTGCTCTCAATGAACCCGAAATCACCAATTGGGATGACTTGCTCACAGGTTTAGATGCACCGTCTTATTACTTTGCAGGTGAATTAGATAGCGATGGACTAGCAGCGATTGCTGCCTTTAAGCACGCTGATGTGAACTTAACGGTCATTGATGCTGCTCAACGCCTCCGCCGTCCCGGTATTTTAGCACGCGAAGCATGGACACTGTATCATACAGGTAAAGCCAGTGACTTCATCCCTGCAAAATTAGCGCCAGTTTATATGAACACACCCGGATAAAATGTATGTCATCTTCTTCAAAATTGACTGCTCGTTACATGCAAATTCCTGATATTCCCGAAGTCATGGTGATTGACCAAGTCTCATTCACCAATGCATGGCCTGAACGCTCCTATCACTTTGAACTTAATGAATCCCAAGTGAGCTATATGCTTGTTCTGGAAAAGATGGAACAGCGTGAATTATCTGCTTGGAAACGCTTGGTGAATAGCTTACGCGGTGAAGAAAGCGATTATGAACTCCAACCTGTGGTTGTGGGTTATGGTGGCTTATGGAAAATAGCCGAAGAAGCCCATATCAGTACGATTGCGAGTCATCCTGATTATCGGGGGCATAAATATGGCGAAATTTTACTCGCTAGTATGCTCATCCGCGCAATCGCCCTCAAAGCTGAATACGTGGTATTAGAAGTGCGAGTGAGCAATGATGTGGCACAAAATTTATACAAAAAATATGGATTTGTGATACACGGCACCAAGAAAAATTATTATCATCAAGATAATGAAGATGCCTACGATATGCGCCTTGACCTCACGCCTGAAGCGATTGAACTTGTACAAGCATTGAGCAAAACCTTAGCCGAGCGCGTCACATTTATAGATCGCTTTTCTAAAACAGTGCATCCACGTTTAGGACGCTAAATATATACACTTGATGAAGAAGTTGGAATAAATTCAAGCATATCATGTAAAGGCTTGCTATAGCACACTCAATAATACCTCACTCAATCGTAATCGTATCCACGATATAAAAATCACCATCTGCTACAACTAATCGGGCTTGTGGATTGTCGCTGTCATACAAACCGAGAATCAGCGTGTAATTACCACTTTCCAAATTTGGAATGGCAATCGCATGATTATCAATTACAGGTACATCAATATCCCATGTGGTTGTCGGCGCTTGATTACCTGCTGGTTCACTATCACGCTGTGCCACCAGTACACCCTCACTATTGAGCAATTGCAAAAAGACCTTGTAGCGTGTTGCTAATGGGGCAGATGTTGACCATGTGAGTTGGACTTGTAGGGCATCATTAGGGCTAAATGTTTGCCGATTGAGTGCGATACGATCTAATGTAATCGAATCACCAAAGCGGATAGCCACATCTTCTGTATCGGTGAAAGTAGCAGGTGCAGCGAAGCGCTCAAATCGTACATCGCCGACCCATTCGCCACCAATCGGGAAACCAACAGTATTCAGCGTTTCAGTGACGATACCATCAGGGTCTTGCTCGGCTTGCCCATAAAGCACCACATAAATCCGTTGATGGTCGCTAACAATCTGTGCTGTATCACCTGCAATATCTGGGCTAGCTGGCAAAGTATAGACTGGAATTTCCCCATCGTAATAATAGCCAAAAATTTCTTGAAGCCCCGGTGCGCTCAAAATTATGGCATCGTCAGGACGCGCTTCTGTTTCGATGGTAGCGACCATCGTCCGATAATCGTCACGTAAATATGCAGGGTCATGATACAAGGGATCAAGTAAGAGCCATTGTTGCCATGCAAATGCCAATATAGCCACAGTAGCAGCAACTTTTGGTAGATGTTGTGTCGCTTGCCGTTGCCACCCTGTGCGATTGTCTAAATTACGCGGCACAATTTCCCATAAGACCCACACACCGCGTCCCATCCACAAGGCATAGCCGAGTTGTGCTGGCAGCAAAAAGCGTAAATAACGCCCATAAAGTTCAAGGTAAACATACAAACTAACCGAAACCAGCACCCAAACAACTGGCACGAGTATTGCCCACCATGCCGATTGTTGCTTATCCGATTCTGAGAGGCGCAATAAGCCAAATAGCATCAAGAAATAAACTACAATTTCCATGCCACCCATACCGACTTCAAAGGTGCGCCCAAATGCAAACCATCCTTGAATAATCCGAATAATCGCAGCTAAGGACATCGTATCGCTAATATTGGGTTGTGAACTGATTTGGGAAATAGCGACCAGCAACCAAGGGGCAAATAAAACCACACTCAGGAGATTAACAGCAACATAAATGCCAATAATCTGCCAGACAATCCCCTGTGCAATCTTTTTCTGAAAGGCAGCAATTAATAACTGTCCGATAATCAATACGGCGAGGACACCTTGTGAGATCATCACCAAGGCATAACTCACATGGGTATATTCACCAATGATATTGAAGGCTGCAAATGCGAGTCCCCATTGCCATAATTGCTTGATATGCGCCTTATCAGAGGGGGTATGATGTACGCGTAATGCGAGTAAGCCCCATTTTGCAAATGCCCAAATGCTCAAACACGCAATCGCTGCTAACATCGCATACATGCGTGTTTCTTGTGCATAATAAATACTAAAGCTATTGAGTGCTACAATCAACGCTGCTGACAAGCCGACAATCGGATGAAAAAGCCGTTTACCCAGTGCGTAGACTGCTGCCACACTGATGATGCTCCATAATACCGAGTAAGAGCGTAAACCAAATTCTGTATTGCCTACAAAGTTTTCATAGAGTGCTAACGAGCCAAAATAGGCAGGCACATGCACATTATTTTGTAATCTTGGAATCATCTCCGATAAGCTACGCTGACTATGCCCGAATGCAACGCCTTCGTCGTACCACAAGGATTGCGCTCCCAAATTGTAAAAGCGCACCCCTGCTGCTAACAAGAGAATACACAGTATCAGTAAATAGGGCGTTGTGCGTTTTAGCGTCATCAAATCAATCCATTCGTTGTTAGACCTCCAATTGAACCACATCCATCACTGAAAACACAGATTCTATTTAAAACATAAGACTTTGCTATCGTAATGCTGATCGCAATATAGGACTAAAATACCCCCAGAACAAAGAATCTTTACGCTAAAAGACATCTATCGCTCATATAATATAAATTGTTAAGACTTACTGAAGGACACAGTCCATAATCGCAAAGACAATCTTCTGCTGATGAACCCAACAGAGATTGCCACAAATAACTCACTGGTGAGTGTATTTTAATGCCTGATGAACCCTTGATGACACGCGAAACGCATAGCATCACAGTCCGCGCTGTCCAAAACCAAATTGCAGATGCGATTTTGCTGATTGGCATTATTGTTGGTGTGGTGGGTTTGATTATCGTTTTAGCAATTGACCCAATCTGGCGTACTGAAACAACCACCTTTACATCACTCACACTGCTATTGATTACAGTCGGTGTACTACGACCATTTATATCTTATACGATTAAGACAAGCATTCTGATTATGGTGGTGTATGGGGCCGGTATTATTAACCTTATAGCATGGGGTGTCGTTGGGGCAAGTTCTGTTTGGTTCATCTTAACCGTATTGCTGGCGATGATTTTTCACACTATGCGTGTTGGCTTAATGGTTTATGGCTTAGTTATTGTGACATTGGCAATCATTAGTGCCTTGTTTCAGCTTAATATGTTGCGCTTTGTACCGAATTTGGAAACCTACCTGACTTCACCGATTTGGTGGTATGCACGTATCCT
>JBAUIA010000066.1:0-3484 GCA_049680565.1 Phototrophicaceae bacterium | reverse complement strand
GACAAAGGAGATGCTTCTGTAATAAAGATGCTCAAACACCACCGGGGCGCTGCAATACGTGTGAAGCTAACTCAAATGATATTTCAAATTGGTCTATACCTGATTTTGTGAATAATCAAATTATTATTGATTCTAAAGCTGTTGCAATCTTTAGCATTGATGAACAAATTCGTAATTTTATTGCCATTGCCGAGCAAACAAATCGCCCACTTTGGATTTTTGTACGTCACGATAAATACTATACCCAAGAAACCTTGCAGAAGATTGAAGCAACAGGTGGTGGGATTGTTGATTACTTTGTAATTAACGAATATAGATATTTATTGGTTATAGAACAGTCAATGAATAATATTCTTATTGGTATTTTGATTTTTGCAGGTGGCGTTATGATCTGGCAATTCATTTCTTTACGGAGTAATAATCCACCCCAAAATGATGATACTTACTACGATGAAGTTGACGACATCGAAGAGACGATTGAAGAAACCGAAGAATTTATACGCCGTATGGAACGTCTTAGCAAACGAGAAGACGATAACAAGAAGAAATAGGAGTTAATCATATGCAAGTCATTCGCCGAATAATGTATCTGCCGATTGTTGTTTTATTGGTAGGATCACTCCTCAGTATTTTTGATTTGATGCACTTTGGAGTCCGTTTGCCTGTTTCTGTAGAAGTTGTTGCAGCAATTGCAGGTGGTATCCTCGCGCTGTTAGCTGTGGTTGATATGCGCTTAACCACGACAACCTACACCCATCCAGAACCTGAAGAACCACCACGCTCCAGCAAAGTTATCTATCCAAAAGTGTTAGAAGAAACCGTTGATGCTTTCCAAGAAGCGGAAGAATTTGTGGTTAAAGCCAATGGGCGCGTTAAAATCAATATTGATATTGAAGAAGACGCTGAAGACCAAGCCTAATGACGTTCTCGTCTGATGACGAAAAATGGATGCGCTTGGCTCTGGAAGAAGCGAATAAGGCACTCATTGCCGAAGATGTTCCAATTGGGGCAATTGCGGTTCATCAAGGCATCATCATCGGGCGTGGATTTAACAAACGTGAAGCCGATCAAGACCCAACGGCTCATGCTGAAATGATTGCTATTCGCCAAGCTGCCCAAGTCATTGGACATTGGCGCTTAGAAGATGTAACCCTCTATTGCACCCTCGAACCTTGCGCGATGTGTGCAGGCGCAATGGTACTCGCACGCTTACCACGCCTCGTTTATGCTACCACTGACCCCAAAGCTGGCGCAGGAGGCAGCATCATGGATATTACCCAACATCCTGCACTCAATCACCAAGTTGATGTATCACACGGTTTGTTTGCTGATGAAGCCTCTGAGCAAATTAGATCATTTTTCCGTATGTTGCGTGCGCGTGGTGAAAAGTAAGCCTCATATCCCTGTCATTTAACCTTGGATTGTGTACAATTATTGGATACTGATGAATTGTATCGCTGAGGTGAGATTACTATGAAAATATCCCCTAATGATTTATGCCCCTGTAATAGTGGTAAAAAGTATAAAAAATGTTGCCGACGCTACCATAATGGAATATCTGTCCCAACACCGACTGATCTCGTGCGGGCAAGGTGGTCAGCCTATGCCCTCAATTTAGCAGATTTCATCATGGAAACGACCCATCCTGATAACAAAGATTATGAAGACAATTTCGATCATTGGCGCGTGCGGATTGAAGCCTATTCGTTGCGGAATAATTTTAATAACTTAGACATTGTTTCCGCAGATGGTGATACTGTGACCTATCGCGCTGAAATATTAGCGTTCATGACACGTCCTACGACCATCACCGAAGAATCAAAGTTTGCCCAAGTGGATGGTGCATGGCTCTATCTTGATGGGGATGTGAATACTGAAGAATCTGATATTAAGGATGCTTAATGCCACATGCTGAATTGCCCTTGTGGGATGATAAATCCGACGCACAAAAAATAGAAACACTCAAGCAAATGGTCGATCAACTTTATGATGCGATCTATGCCGATGCTCGGTATGATCTCTATGAGATGCTACAAGATGCTATTGCAGATGGTGATAAAGAAGCCACTGATATAACGACGATGAAAAAGATGCTCTTACAGTATCCCAATATCATGTCTTCAAGCTGCGAAGTTGGGCATTTTACAGGCTCGGCGCTGGTATGTGATAATCAAGGGCGTGTGCTACTACATTTCCATAAAAGTCTCAATCGATGGTTACAATTTGGCGGTCATGCCGATGTTGAAGAATCTGATTTTGCCAAAGTTGCCATGCGCGAAACAATTGAGGAAACAGGGCTAAAACACTTAATCTTCTTTCCAAATCGTGAAAAACCTGTACCGATTGATTTTGATATTCATGTGATTCCTGCACGTAAAAATCGCCCAGAACATCTCCATCTGGATTTGCGCTATATGCTCCTCACGATTGACCCTGAGTCGCTCAATCCACCTGATGAAGAATCGCAACAGATGATTTGGCGACCCTACGATGATTTTATCAATCCAAGTGATCCATCGGATGCCGAGCAGATTGATTCTGCTTTACAGCGCTTAATCCGAAAATGTAAAACACTTTATTATCAGCGCCCAACGTATAAGGCTTAGGGCATATAAGCCTCAATAAATTGCTTGATGGCATCAAAATAACGTCGAACATCAACAAATGAGACATTGTTGTGTCCTGCATTGGGGATAATGAGTAAGCGTTTTTGATCTGTGCCAACATTGTCATAGAGTGTCTGACCATGATAGGCAGGGATGAGCGTATCAATTTCCCCATGAATAATCAAAGTTGGAATCGTCACTTGTTTGATTTTATCGCCATTGCCTATGGGTAGCGTTACATCTTCATTGAGATCATCAGGTATGCGAATCCCTAATCGCCCAAAGAGAGAAGGCGCATCCGCGTAGCCACTTTCGATGATAAGACCTTGTAATTTGTCAGGATTTTTCATGGCAAGATATATTGCAGGTGCACTGCCGAGTGAGCGTCCCATCAGAAAGATCGGACGTTCGGGGATAATGCCATTATCGCGCAAAATTTGACCAATATTGTCAAAGACAATTTGAGCATCAGGCAATAATTGGGTGGTTAAGGGTGTGCCTGTACTCCAACCATAGCCCCGATAATCAACAACCAATAATGAAAGCCCTGCTGCATCATAATACGGTGCAATGCTATCATAATCGCCAGCGACTTCACCATTCCCATGAAAATACAACAAGACAGGCGCTGAGCTATGCTTAATAGTCAAGCGATAACCAATTTCGACCTCATCATTAATCCGAACTGTGCCATCTTTAACTGCATCATCTGTTGATTGATGGGCGAGGGCTTTGCGCGGATAAAATAAATTGTTGATGACACTTGGTTGATCTAAAGGATGTTGGCTCATAGAAGGCGCTCCTTGTCATAGTCTAATGCTTACACTTTACCAGAAAATGTGATTGCCAGCAGACTTATCCTTTTATCCTCACTCGTT
>JBAUIA010000065.1:0-121943 GCA_049680565.1 Phototrophicaceae bacterium | reverse complement strand
TCAAGATCTGTTGATATATTTAAATAGTGTGAAGGGGGCTACTGTAGAACAACATGTAATTAATGAGAAGTTAGCGAGTTCAATATATCCATTTAGAGTGATGGCACGTCTCTCTAGTTGGATGGGCAATTCGCAGCAGCTTGTAGACAACTATGACAGAGAACTATTTCATGATGTTCTTGAATATGCGCTTCAAACTACACTTAAAGTCAAAAATGATGGGTTCGTAGACTTATTTTTGCTGTATCAAACCAGCATGTCAAAAAGACAATGTAGATATGCTAGAGAAATAATAGAAGTTGCTATGGAGTTTTGGCATAAATTTCACTCTCCAGTGCTAATTGGATTGGGTATGTATACTAGAATTATACCTAATGACTTTTCAGAAGTTGAAAATTTTCGGCTTGAGAAAATTGAAACTGCATTAGTAAAATTGTCCAACGATGAGGCTTCACCATCTGATGAATTTTATAGGTTGTTTGACAAAGCATTAACAAGCATTGAATACCAAACTCCCTTAAAACAAAGATCTATACTTTTCTTACCATTACACATATTTGATCGGGTTATTGTTGACAGTGAATTACAAAAAAGAGTGAAAGATTGTATATCGACATTATATCGACAAAATAACGGTGATTTTCCAAGCAGATAGTTATTTCCTAATAAAATTTACTTGCACTACGTATCTATTTTAAATACGTTTCGTATCATTTCTATGGGAAACACAAAAAGGCGTAAATTTGAGCCTTTTGCTTACTCACTTTCGATACAGGCGCATCCATGCCATAATACACCCTTACTATCGGGTCGTAATTGCTCAAGGAGTGTCAGTATCTATGATGAATCGTAATGGGGTCATACTTGGAATGCTATCACTATTCCTGACAATGGCATTTCCGATACAGGCGCAAGATACAACCTTATCCATCATCTGGCGCGCATCTGATGCGTGTACGGCTCTCGATACCCTCACGGATGAATATCCATCTGCAACCATTAGCGTCAATTGTGTCCCCGAAACCCAATGGTTCGATGCGATTTTCATTGATTTCGCAGCAGGGATTGGCGCGGATTTAGTCATCATGGATACGCAATTTCTCGGTACAGCCACGAGCCGAAATTATCTAACAGACCTCACAACATGGGCGCAATCAACCTTACCCCTCACCGATTATGACCCTGCCTTGCTCACTATTCATACCACCGCCGATGGTCAACTCGTCGCTTTACCGCTCTTGCCTGATGTGCGTATGTTGGCATATCGTGCGGATATTTATCAGCAAGCAGGTTTATTGCCACCCACCACATGGACAGGGCTACTCAATCAAGCGCAATCGCTACAAACCAGTGACCGCATCGACTATGGTTATGCCACATCATGGAGTCGGCAATCGGATTATGTGGTTTCGTCATGGAATCATATCTTATGGTCATTTGAGGGTGCATTATGGGATCAGGCATCTTACACAGCCGACGGGGTGGTTAATTCAGATCAAGCCCAACAAGCCTTAACACTCGCCAATAGTTTGTGGCAAACTGCACCGCCTAATGCCATCACCTATACCCCCGATGATGTCATTGCTGCAATCTGCACAGGCACAACCGCCATTGTCGAAATTTGGGCAACGGATGCGAATCAAATCACCAATCCTAATACCTGTGACCAATCTGACAATATCACGTTCGCGCGTGTCCCTGCCGAAACAGCCCATTTTACGAGTTATGGTGGCGATGCCATTGCTATTCGCGCAAGCAGTCAAAAACAAGCTGAATCCTTAGCTTTCCTCGCGTGGATACAATCGGATTTTGTCCAAGAACGCTGGATATTAGTAGGTGGTTTTTCAGGACGTACCAGCATCAATCAAGCCACCCAAGACCTCGCACCCTATCTCCCTATTTTTGCAGAATCTTTGCCTCTCGTGCGTGATTACTGGCAACTCCCCGAATTTCAGATTTTGCGTAATATTCAGCAGCAATATATCAACTTAGCCACCTCCAACCAGCTTGACCCTATCGAAGCGCTCGATACCATCGCCATCGAGCATCAGCGCATATTTGATGCCAATTATCCCATCACCACACAACCCTAGTCCTTGGGATTATGTTTGTTTTAGGATGTAATTATGCTATAATTAGAACAAATCTTCTTACAGGAGGCGCTTGTTCCCATGACCAAAAAACAATTACCTATGTTTCCATCCCAACCGACATCATCGGATGAAATCAGCAAACAAACGCCCATTGGTGTTACTTTAGAGCATTTTAAACGCTATCTCACCCGCGAAGGCAAATCCGCGCATACGGTCAAAGCCTTCATTGGTGATATGAAACTCTTATGTGAACATTCTGGTGACGATACCCTCATTGGGGATTTTTCAACAACGAGTCTCAATGAATATTTGGATTGGATGGAGAATCATCGTGGGGTTGCGTGTAGTCGCAAAACCTATGCGCGACGTGTCACAACCCTTAAAGTCTATTTTAAGTGGCTCAAACATTTAGAAGCACTCAAGCGTGATCCTGCCTTGGCAATTTTACAACGCTCAGGACCTGCACCCTTATCCAATGTGCTCACCAATGAACAAGTCGATGCTGTGCTTGAGGTCGCTCGGTCACAGAAAAAAGGGGATAATCAAGATTATCGCCCTGAACTATTATTTCGCTTATTGTTGCAAACAGGCATCAAAAAAAGTGAAGCAGGTCGTCTAACGCTCGAAGACTTTGATCGTGAGCATCCCAATGTCATCATCAAGCACAAAGCAAAGAATATCTACAAAGAGCGCCGTATCACGCTTGATTCAGATTTTATGTTATTGCTTGAACTCTATACTGAGCAATATCATCCCAAAGATGCCGTTTTCACATGCACCACCCGTAACCTAGAATACATCCTAACCGATCTCGGCAAAGATGCAGGTGTGCCGTTCAAACTCTCATTTGAAGTCATGCGCTGGACAATGGGATTGCGTGAATGGCGAGCAGGGGAAGATGAAGATGAAATCCGTGAAAAATTGGGATTAAGTCAAACCAGTTGGTACGAAACAAGCAATAAAATAAAACGCTTGGTTGCTCAACAAATTACATCAGAGAATGCAATCGTATAAAAAAGGGCGATTAGATTACAATCGCCCAATATCGATCTCTAAAATACTTGTAACAACAAGCCTTTGAGATATTCGCCTTCTGGGAATGTCAAGGCAATCGGATGGTCACTACTCGCTCCAACTTGCTTGATAATCTGTGCTTGTCGTCCAGAATCTGCTAAAGCACCAAAGACAATTTTCTGGAACAAATCTTGGCTGATTGCACCTGAACATGAGAAGGTCAGCAAATACCCGCCTGATTTCACAAGATGGAAGCCATTCAAATTGATGTCTTTATAACCACGCGCTGCATTATCAACTTGACGCTTGTTCTGCGCAAATTTGGGTGGATCAAGAATAACCATATCATATTGTGTACCATCGTCTGCACAATCACGTAAATATTGGAAGACATCCGCTTGCACATACTCTACATCATTTGCTTGCCAGTCATTTTCACGATAGGTTGCTTCTGCTAATTCAAGCGCTTCGGCTGATGAATCCACATTTACAACATGGGCTGATGCTTGCAGTCCGAACCCACCAGAGAATGAGAATGTATTCAAAAGTGAATGGGTTTCTTTTGTCCAACCATTATGTTTTGCCAGATTAGCAATAATGCTGTGATTCTCACATTGATCGAGATAATATCCTGTTTTATGACCTGTACGCACATCAACTAAAAGAACACTATCATCTTTACGGAATGAGATCAGTTCAGGTGGTTCTTCACCCCATAATACACCTGTGGAATGCCCTAGACCTTCTTTACCGCGTACATCAACATCACTGCGTTCGTAAATACCTTTGATGAGCATATTCGCTTCCGCAAACAATTCTGCTAATAACTCAGCAATCATTGTTTTATTTCTATCAATGTAGAGCGTTAAGGCTTGCAGAACAAGAAAATTGCTATAGCGATCAACCACTAAACCGGGGATGAAATCGTTTTCCGCATTCACAATCCGATTGCCAGCATTAAACTCAGAGCTTGGATAGCGTTTTGTGATCGCACGTTGCAACATCTTACGCCACCACTTGCGATCAATTGGCTCGTCTTGCCATGTCATAATACGCACTTGAATCTGTGATTTACGATTCCAGAATCCACGCCCCAAGAAACCGCCCTGATGATCGACAACTGTTACGATTTCGCCATCAACTGCATCATCTGCTCTGAAAATTGCGCCACTGAATATCCAAGGATGCTGATTGCGAATGGGTTTTTCGCGCCCTTTACGAATATGAATAATACCTTCTGTCATGATGTTCCTTCGCTATAAATACAGCAAGGCATGGATCTGACCATGCCCTGATGTGAAAATTCAAAAGTATCCTATAGTATATCAGTTTACAAGCATATTTCGCAGGTCATCTTCACTGAGAATTGTAACACCCAATGAAACGGCTTTATCCACCTTACTACCCGGATTATCGCCAGCGACAACATAATCAGTCTTTTTACTCACACTGCCTGATACTTTGCCACCATGCGCCTCAATAAGTGCCTTGACTTCATCCCGTGCAACCGACATCGTGCCCGTTAGCACAAATTTGAGATTATCGAATGTTATGCTCGCTTGTACAGTTTCTATGGCTTGCATTGTGACCCCTGCATCACGCATTTTTTGTAATAATGCTTGATGATGCTCATCAGCAAACCATTCAACAATATTCCGTACCAAAATAGGTCCAAAGCCCTCTATGGTGATTAAGGGACGCGCAGCATCAATTAATACTTGCAGGGATTCTGCGATACGTGCAGGCGCTGGGGCAGTTGCTGGCGCAATTTCTAAAACTGGCTTGAGTAAGCGTGTGATTTTTGCCTCTAAACCATCACTATCGACATAGCGAGGTGCTAAGTCAATTAAAGGCTGGCTCAAACGTTTGCGTGCTTTAACAACATCAGGTAATCGACCTTCTAGGGTTTCTTCTGTTTGGATAATCGGTGTTACCAATGCCACGAATTGTTGTTCTTTTTCATGAATCGTATCCGCTAAATGAATAATCGCATCAATCGTTTTGAACGCATCAGCTAAGACAGTGGCGACAGTTGTACCAATACCATCAATACCTAAAGAGGCAATGATCTGCGACAAAGGACGTAATTTGGCAACATCAATCGCTGCTAGCAAATTGTCAACTTTTTTGTCAGCGAAGCCTTCTAATGCTAAGACTTTGTCCGCATCAAGATAAAATATATCCGCTTCATCTTGGATTAATTGCGCATCAATGAGGGCTTCAATGGTTGATGGACCCATACCATCAATATCCATTGCACCGCGTGAGACAAAAAATTCAAGTGATCTGAAAACACGCTCAGGACATTTCGGATTAGGACAAAATAAATCGACAGCACCATCAGGTCGTATCAGTATATCCCCCGAGAAAGGACAAATCTCAGGCGGAGTAATAGGTTGCTCGCTACCTGACCGTGCGCCTTCAACAGGACCAATGACATAGGGAATGACATCGCCTGAGCGTTTAATAATCACACGGTCATTGATGCGAATATCCAGTTGCTCAATCAAATCATAATTATGCAAACTCGCATTGGATACGGTTACGCCACCAATATAAATGGGGTCTAATTGAGCCGTTGGTGTAATTTTCCCTGTACGCCCAACATTGATAGTCACGCCTAATAATGCTGTTGTACCTTCTTCCGCAGGAAACTTATACGCTGTTGCACCGCGTGGGTCTTTACCACTCACACCCAGTTCACGCTGAATCGGCAAAGAATTTATCTTGATGACTAAGCCATCAATCTCAAAAGGTAGCTTGTGTCTATCTTTCTCACGATCTGCTATATGTGGAATAAGCGCATCTAATGTGGGGTAGTGACTGATTTGAGGAATAATGTTGAATCCCATATCTGCCATATAATCGAGAATGTCGATCTCCGAATCAAGGGTAATGCCATCACTATCCACAATACTATAGATGAAGGCTGTTAAATCTCGGTTCGCTGTAATCCGTGAATCTTTTTGCTTCAATGATCCTGATGCCGTGTTACGTGCATTGACATACTGTGGTAAGCCTTTTTCATCTTGTTCTTGATTTAAGCGCTCAAACGCATCTTTGAGAAATAGAACTTCACCACGTACAACCAATCGTGTCGGCGCAGAGCGACTACTATTTGGATCGGCAGGGATTTTAAGAGGCACGGTTTTAATTGTCTTCACATTGAGCGTAACATCATCGCCAAATTCACCATTACCGCGTGTTGCTGCGGTTATCAAGATGCCATCTTCATATGTGAGTACAATTGATAAACCATCCAACTTTGGCTCAAGCACATAATCAAGGTCAACATTATCTGGTAATAATTTACGATTACGATCTTCCCATTTCTGTAAATCTTCTGGGCTAAAAGCATTTGATAAACTGAGGATAGGCGCTGCATGTGGTACTTTTTCAAAATTAGAGTCTAAATCACTGCCGACCCGTTGTGTTGGCGAATTAGGGGTGCGTAATTCAGGGTAATCTTGCTCAAGCTGAACAAGTTCGTGATACAGTTGGTCGTACTCGCTATCTGTAATAATAGGATCAGTGAGTATATAATAACGATAAATATGATAATTAAGGTCGGCTTGTAAGGTTGCAATCCGCGCTGCAATATCAGCCATAGTCCACACTCTCCTTACGGTTCAATAAGATCATATGTTCTATTTTAGCACATAATAGATAACTTGTGTATCAATAGATTCTAAACATGATAAATTTTAGGGTGCTTGTACAGTTAAAAAATTACTGACTGCCCAACCAATGCGATTCACATCATTTGGGTCTTGGATTTGCCACCATGTAAATCCATCACTTTGTGCAGGTCCATCAACGATATTAAAAATTTCGGCTTCTGCTGCACGGAAGAGAATACTGCTATCAGTTAGGCTAGCGATATTCCGTACATTTAATGTATTCAAATCAACGCCATCAACAATAACCACACTTCCAATCCGTATAGCGGCAGGTGTTGGAGAAATCTGGACAGGGGCTAAGGTAGGACCTGCTAATTCAAGTGAATTAGGTGCATTCTGCCCATTAATAATTTCAGTTGATGGCGCTTGTTGAATGGTTTGGGCGCTGGCATTATTGCCTATTGCGCTTTGATCGGCAGTAACAATTAAGATGATAGGGGATGGTTCAGCTAGCAAACGACTGCCTGATTCTCCGAACAAGAAAATACCACCGACAATACCGATTGAAACAAGCATTACACCGATTAACATTAATATGATAGACCACCAAGGCAAATAGAGCGCACTATTTTCAGGTGTAGTACGCTGTTTGCTGCGTCTACGAGGCACATAACCACTCGGTGGTGATTGCCGTGTTGGATTTGGATTGCCTCTAACGGCTTGCACATGCTGACTGGATGGAGGCACACTCGGTGCTTTTTTTAGCATCTCAGTCCGATGTTTAATATTTTCTTCTGTATCCTCTTGTCGTGCGCGTGCATGAGGACGTGTGCTATCCGAACGACTTAAAATCGTTTCTTCAGTTGCATCCTCGTTTAGTGGTGGTAGATTATTATCTGCCATCACGGCATCCTCTTTTTAGCTGAATATTCACAATATATCATACATCCCCATTGCTATTACCGATAGGATTTGCACGTAAATCATGATGAAGATCATACGTTTAAGCTGGTTGACGATCCGCAAGCCATTGGCTAAACACATCATAAGACCATGTATTGATAACCGTATCGGCGGTTAACCAGCCACGCCGTCCATTGTTGACCCCATAATCGCGTAAATCCATCATCCAATCATCGTGTGCATCTGTATTAATGCTAATCAATACCCCTTGCTCAACAGCCAGTTTGATATATAAGGCATCTAAGTCCAATCGTTCAGGATTTGCGTTAAGTTCTAAAGCGGTATTATGTTGGGCAGCAGCAGCAATAATGGCATCAATATCGAGTTTTGCAGGTTCACGACGACTAATTAAGCGACCTGTTGGATGACCAATGCAATCAACATGCGGATTAGCAATAGCTTTTACAAGTCGTGCGGTGTAAGCATCTTTTTCTTGCCGTAATGCAACATGCGGAGATGCCACAACCCAATCCAACTGAGCAAGTACATCATCGTCAAAATCAAGTGAACCATCTGCTTTAATATCGACTTCGCTCCCATGCAGCACAACAATACCATCAATCTCATCATTCACTTTCCGCACGGCTGCTTGTTGCTCAAGGACTTCCTCTGCTTTTAATCCGCCAGCCTGTGCTTGCATTTGTGAATGGTCAGTGATGCAAATATACTGCATCCCACGTTGTTTAGCGGCATTCGCCATTTCTAAGATGCTCAATTTACCGTCACTGTAGGTGGTGTGCATATGCAAATCAGCAATGATGTCACTGACAACAATTAATCTTGGAAGCGCCTTATTCTTAGCTTGTTCAATTTCACCAGAATCTTCACGCAGTTCAGGCGGAATCCACTCCAAGCCGATTGTTTCGTATACGTCTGATTCTGTTGCACAATAGACATAATGACTTTCATCTAATAAATTACCATCTTCATCTATTGGGCGCAGCGCATCTTCATTGAGCGAATAGCCTTGTTCGCGTGCAATCTCACGGATTTTAATATTATGAGCTTGGCTACCTGTAAAATACTGTAAAGCCGTTCCCCAACGTTGCTTAGGCAAGACACGCACATCAACTTGCAAACCTGTGTGTAATTCTACTGAACTTTTCGTATCGCCATGTCCTAACACGCGAGCGACTTCGTCCATGTTTACGACGGCATCCATGATAGGTTGGGCGTTATCGCTGGCGATCAGTATATCGACATCACCAATGGTCGTTCTTGCACGGCGGATACTGCCTGCAATAATGCCATCTTCGACATCAGGTAATGCCATCAAAAATTCCAAGATGCGTTCCGCAGCAGGGCGGGCTTTACCAATGGGTGTACGATCTGAGCGTCTGGCGATAGCTGCAATACCCTCTAAAACTTTTTGCTCACTCTTTTTACCCATCCCTGCTAAACCTTGGAGTTGACCTGCTTCTCCTGCTTGCTTGAGGTCAGCAATGGACGTAATATCCAATTCATCCCAGAATAATTTCGCTTTTTTGGGACCGACACCATTAATACGCTTGATTTCTACAACACCCAGTGGCACTTCTGATTTGCGCTGTTCGTAGTAATCCATTGTACCTGTTTGTAGTAATTCAGTAATTTTATCTGAAATCGCTTTGCCAACACCCGGAATATCGCGCAATGTACCATCATCCAAATAGGCTTGTAAATCGCGCGGTAATTCAGCTAATTCTTCTGAGGCACGGCGGTATGAGAGAAATTTAAATTTAGATTCGCCTTGAATTTCGAGAATATCCGCAATGTTGCCAAAAATTTCTGCAATGTCACGATTGGTTAAAGACACAGTGATCTCCTATACTTGCCTATGATACGCAAACAAGATGTACAACCATCCAAAAAGTTGGATATAATAGCAATCTGCTAATCTATAAATACTAAATTTAGAACGTATGTATTATAACTTATTTTCTAAATTTGTGATGACTCAAGTGGTTATAATGTCGTATCATGCGATAATAATCCCAACATATTAAAGGATACGTATGAAAGAACTTATTATGTCGATTCAATGGCGTGAACTCATTCGTGAATTGCTAATCATGGCGTTAATTATTGGTGTGTTGCAATTTGTATTGCCACGATCTGTCGTGCAAGGTAGTAGCATGCAACCGAACCTTGCAACAGGACAACGATTAGCTGCAAGCCCTTTGCCATATATATGGGGTCAACCTCAACGAGGTGATATTGTCATGATGTACCCTGTTGAAGAAGATGGTTCTAATCTCGTCAAGCGTATTATTGGCTTACCCAATGAGACTATTTTAATTCACGATGGGGTCTTAGTCATTAATGGCACAGCGATACAAGAACCCTATCTGAATACACTTCTTGCGTCTCGGCGCAATGGATTTTGGGAATTAGACGATAACGAATATTTTATTGTGGGTGATAATCGTAATACCAGTTATGATTCGCGTAATTATGGTGCAGTCAGTGGTGATTTAATCATGGGCAAAGTGCTTTTCCGTTGGTATCCCTTAAATCAATTACGATGGTTTTCGGACTAAAAGCTGTTATAAGCATCTTTAATTTGCGCCAATTTCCTGCGAACTGCTACGAATTACCATGCGACTCTGCGTTGCTATTTAGCCTAATCCACGCTATAATATAAAATGCAAAATCGTTATATACGCAGGGGAGCTAGTGTAATCTGGCTGAGAGGATACGTAATATCGTATCGACCCTTATACCTGAACCGGATAATGCTGGCGTAGGAAGTGTGAGCAGTGATTTTTTACTGCAATTCAAATCACCCCTGCAGCACCCCGCCAGGGGTGGTTTGCTTTCTATAACTGTCATTCTCCAATAGGGTCATTTAATTTAAGCCAATCCTATTGAAAGAGAAAGTTCGACAATGCGTTTTCGTATACTCACAACTCTATTTTTACTGATCGTTTCATTAACCACTGTTATTGCACAAGATGATCCTATTACAATTACTATCGTTACTCATGATAGTTTTAATATCAGTGATGCTGTCCTCAATGATTTCCAAGATACAACAGGTATCACTATCGAGATTTTACGCGCAGGTGATGCAGGTCAAGTTGTTAATCAATCTGTATTGAGTGCAGGTAATCCATTGGGCGATGTGCTTTTTGGTGTCGATAACACCTTTTTAAGTCGCGCCCTCAATGCTGAAATCTTCATTCCATATCAATCACCATTGCTTGAAAATGTCGATGAATCATTTATTTTAGATACAGACTATCGTGTCACACCGATTACCTATGGTGATGTCTGCATCAATTATGATATTGCCTATTTTGAAGACAATGACCTCGCTGTGCCGTCAACTTTAGCGGATTTAACCGCTTCAGACTATCAAGGATTGCTTGTCGTTGAAAATCCTGCAACATCATCACCGGGACTTGCATTTTTGATGGCAACTATCGCAGAATTTGGTGTACCTGATGACGATAATGACTACAGCTATCTTGACTATTGGTCAGATTTACTCGCAAATGACACACTCATTGCAGAAGATTGGAGCAGTGCGTACTTTGGTAATTTCACCCAAGGTAGCGAAGATGGGACATATCCATTGGTTGTGAGCTATGCTAGTAGTCCACCATTTACCTATAGTGAAGACCTCGATGCTGCAACAACAGCGAGTATTGTTTCTGATGGCACATGCTTCCGTCAAATTGAGTTTGCTGGCATCCTTGATGGGACAGACCATGAATCGGAAGCACAACAAGTCATTGACTGGATGTTGAGTGTTGAATTTCAACAAGATGTACCCGACCAGATGTTTGTTTTCCCTGTCAATATAGACGCTGAATTACCGACTATTTTTGCAGATTATGCACAAATTCCTGATTCACCTGCTGTTTTAGCCTATGCTGATATAGAAGAAAACCGCGATCAGTGGATTCAAGATTGGCTTGAAACGGCATTAGACTAAATGCGTCTTTTTAAACGACTAGGGTATGGGCTTATGCTCATGCCCCTTGTATTCCTTGTTGTATTTTTCTTCTATCCGCTCATATCAATTTTCTCATTTAGCCTATTTGATGCAGGTCAACTAGATATAAGCGGATTTATTACGCTAGCAACCCGTCCAATTTATTTTGAAACACTGCTACGCACAATCTGGCAAGCGATCCTATCTACAGCCTTAACAATTAGTCTCGCATTGCCTGCTGCTTTCGTTTTTACGCGCTACCAATTTCGTGGCAAAGCCCTTTTATTATCACTCTCGACCTTGCCATTTGTATTACCGACAGTTGTTGTTGCAACCGCTTTTATGGCATTGATAGGTCCGCGCGGCTTTTTGAATGAATGGCTCATCGTTTTATTGGGCTTAGATGCTGCACCCATTCAACTACGAGGTACACTCGAAATTATCTTGATCGTGCATGTATTCTATAATTATGCGATTGCCTTACGGATGATTACCAGCTACTGGGCAAATCAATCCCTTCACATCGAAGAAGCTGCCCAAATTCTAGGAGCGAAAGGCATAAATCTCTGGTGGTCAATCCGCTTGCCGATTTTGCGCCCAGCAATTCTGGCTGCCTCGATTCTTGTTTTCATTTTTACATTCACCAGCTTTGGGGTCATTCTCATCCTTGGTGATTTACAATATATGACACTCGAAGTACAAATTTATTATCAAGCAACCAGCATCTTTAACTTGCCACTTGCAGCAGCGCTATCACTTGTACAAATTATAACCATGTTATTGATGATGATCTTATACACACGCTTACAACGGCGTATTGCCACAAGTAATCTACAAAGTGCTAGCCAAAGTGCGCGTCCCCCACGGACACGCCAAGAACGTATCTTCTTAGCAATTAATCTTAGCGTGATGATTGTGTTGTTATTCACACCTCTATTCGCACTGATTGCGCGCTCCTTTATACAAGAGGGTATGTTTACACTCGATTATTATCGAGCATTGTCACAACTTGATAATAATTCAGTGCTGGCAATTTCACCCCTCCAAGCCACACTCAATTCATTCCGTGTGGCTATTGTCACCACTATCATTGCCACCACTTTCGGGCTGATAACAGCCTATCTCATTGGTGGACGTAATCGTCCTGCATGGGCATCGAAAATTATGGATCCAATCTTCATGCTTCCTCTAGCGACAAGCGCTGTAACACTTGGTTTTGGATTTACAATTGCGCTAGATGAACCGCCACTTGATTTACGCTCATCATGGTGGATTATACCAATTGCTCATACCTTGGTAGCCATTCCATTTGTCGTGCGTAGTGTACTCCCTGCAATCCGTGCAATTCCAAGTAACTTGACCGAAGCAAGTGGTATCTTAGGGGCATCTCCTTTAAAAAGCTGGCTTTTTATTGAACTACCACTCATTAGCCGAGGTTTGATTGTCGGAGCAACGTTTGCATTCACAGTTAGCATGGGCGAATTTGGCGCTTCATTATTTGTTGTGCGTTCAAATTCTGCAACGATGCCTGTTATTATTTATCGCTTACTCGGGCAACCGGGACTTAATAATTATGGACAAGCTGTAGCGATGAGTAGTCTGTTGATGCTCGTTTGTGCGGTGAGTTTTATTGCCATCGAGCGTATCCGTACCGCAGGAATAGGGGAATTTTAATGCTGCATGTTGAGAATGTATCGTATCGCTATGACCGGGAATCTGTACTTGATGCAATTGACTTGACCATTGAAACAGGCGAGATTATTTGTTTATTAGGTGAAAGTGGTAGCGGAAAAACTACTTTATTAAGAGTGATTGCAGGCTTAGAGGCAGGCTATACAGGACGAGTCACACTCGATGGTGAGAATCTAGCGAATATGCCAATTCACCAACGCGGTTTTGGCTTGATGTTCCAAGACTTTGCCTTATTCCCTCATATGACAGTTGCTCAAAATGTCGCGTTTGGATTACGGATGCAAGGCATAGCTAAAAATCAGCAATCTGAAATCGTAAATGATATGCTTGAACTTGTTGGATTAAAGGAATACCAAAATCGGTCAATTGATGCTTTATCAGGCGGACAAAAACAACGCATTGCACTCGCACGCAGTCTTGCCCCTAGACCACGTTTACTGATGCTCGATGAGCCATTGGGGTCACTTGATACAGGTCTACGAGAACGCCTTGTTATAGAATTGCGCCAAATTATTAAACAAATTGGTTTAACGGCAATTTATGTCACGCACGATCAGCAAGAAGCCTACGCAATTGCAGATCGTATTGCCGTGATGAACCAAGGGCAAATTGAACAATATGATACCCCTGAGAAAATTTATCATCAACCAAAATCTGCATTTGTCGCACGGTTTTTAGGGCTGACTAATATTGTGCCACATACATTTTTACAGCAATATAATCTAACAATTCCTGATGCACCCTTATTTTTACTCCATCCTAATAGTATTCATCTCGTGACCGATGGTGATTTACAAGCGACTGTCATTGAGCGCACTTTTCAAGGCGACCACTATCAAATCAAAGCTGCATTTGATCGTGATAATCATATAACACTTCGTCTTGCGTCAGATGTCCCTATTCCTCAACTAAATGAAACAATCTGCCTGAGCATTAATACCAATGCTATCCATCCGCTTTATTCATGAGCTATGATGTTGCTTGTTAGTCCAAATGAAGTAAGAATTCTAACCTTCTAATGTTCTAGGCAATCATACACACATAGCACGCATGCTATAGAGGGACTGTTATTTTATATGGTTGAAACGTCATCGGGATCACTACGCGATAAGCGTATGATAGTTATCCTGCTCATTGTATTTGTTCAAATCATTGGTGCAACAATGGTTTTACCAATCTTGCCACTTTACGCATCACGTGAATTTGGCATGAGCGAATCAATGATTACCTTGCTGAACACTTCTTTTTTTGCTGCTCAATTTATTGCAGGACCATTCCTTGGGCGCTTATCAGACCGATATGGGCGCATACCTGTTTTGCTCGTTAGCCAAATCGGGACAGTGATTGCTTTCTTGATGCTTGGCTTTGGTAATGCCATTTGGGTTTTATTCGCAGCACGCATTTTAGATGGTATCACGGGTGGCAATATTATTGTTGCACAAGCCTATATTACCGATATAACCCCAGCTAAAGAGCGAACAACTGCACTCGGATATTTATTTGCTGCAATTGGTGTTGGTTTTATCTTCGGACCCGTTGTCGGTGGCTTGTTATCGAGTCAGTTTAGTTATCAAACACCGTATCTATTTGCTGCAACGGCTGCTTCAATTGTGGTTATTTTGACTTACTTTGTATTAGAAGAAACTGTCACCGATGACCAGAAAGCAGAAAATTCGCGTGGCGACCAACCCAAAATGACGTTTTCTGGGGTCATTCGTAATATGCCATTAATGGGTATTTTGCTCATTACATTTGGCGCTCAACTTGCCTTCGCTATGTTGCAATCAACGCTATCGCTCTTTGGGGAATTTGTTCTCTTTGCTGATAATCCTGAACAAGCAGAATTAGGGGTTGGTCTATTATTTACGATGGTTGGTGTTGGACAAATTATCACACAAGGATTTATTCTTAAACGTATCGTGAGGCGTTTTGGCGATGGCATGGTGATTCTAGTCGGTGCTGTTATTCGTAGTATTTCGATGTTTGTTCTTGTCATCATTGCAATTCCAATTTCGGCAGCATTGGCAGTTTTCTTATTTGCAGTGGGAACAGGCTTACAATTACCTGCCTTACAATCCATTATCACCGAGACCGTACCCGAAAATCAGCGCGGTGCAGTCATGGGTTTGTATCAATCGGCATTCAGCCTTGCTGTGATTGTTGGGAGTGCTATTGCAGGTTTCATGTTTGAAATTGATCCGATTCTACCTTACGTTTTTGGTGGCGTACTCTTTGCAATTATGGTTGTTCCTGCCTATTACCTCATGGTCTGGAATAGGTCTCAAAAACGTGATGAGAGCGATATAATTCCTGAAATCAGCGTTTCTCCTGTTGGCGATTAGAATAAAAATAAGACATCGCCTGTTAAAAAGCGATGTCTTATTTTCTTGTTTACCAAAACAACAAAGCAGCATACCAGAACTCACTCATTGATCTTGGTTTATATCATCCCAGAAATCGTTAAGCGCATTGATAGTCATATCTAAGCGCTCAAAATGAGGTAATCCTCGCGTATTGATAATCCGTCTTGCACGCCACAACCCATTATGACTCAAGACCTCGGGTAACAAATCAAAACTTACATTAGGGTCTTCATCGTAAAGTACCAATGTAGGCACATTCAATTGTTGATAGGTCGTTTCCAAAATCGAACGCGAAAATAGTGAACCACTCACAAAGGTAAGTGGTGCAAAGCGTGCATTTGCTTGATGCGTACTCCGATAATGGTAATCGAATAAGCCCTCATCAATATCGCCGTAAAAATTCATCCCTAGGAACAAACGTAAACTAGGCTTTGTAACGAGCAAGTCATACAAACCTTGACTCCAAATCGGATTCGTCAAGAAACGATAAAAGCCCTTACTTTGATTTTGTTCTTCGGCATTTTGTGACATAGGTTTCGATTGTCGAGGAGTAAACCCTGTTGGCGAAACTAGCGTTATTGAATTGAATAAGTCAGGGGATTGTTGAGCAGCTAAAGCTAAAAATTCACTAGTTAACGAAAGCCCTAATACATCCGCAGGTTCACCTACGATTTGCTCCAGAAAATCAGTGATCGCTGCAACATATAACTCAATAGAGTAATCTCGGTTTGTGCGCTCAGAGAATCCAAATCCGGGTAAATCAAGTGCATAAACAGGGCGTTCAGTTTGAAAATGCTGGAACAATGGACGCACTTCATACGCATTTGCGGCAGCATTGATGCTATGTAACAAGACAATCGGACGACCCTCACCGCGTTTATCCGCATAATAACTGAGCAATGTCGAATGCTTGCCATAAAATTCATCGCGTAAGGCATCAACCGCAGGACCAATCGGCATATCGTGATCTGTTGTCGCTGCACGAAATAATGCTAATCCACCAAGCAATGCACCACCTGCTACGAGCCAAGAGGGGAATCTACTTTTTGCCATGCTTGTTCACCTCCTTCTTTTGGTAATTTAATAATAAATGTGCTGCCGATACCTTCTTCACTTTCAACCACAATCTTACCGTTATGTTCTTCAATAATTGCAGCAACCATAGATAAGCCTAAGCCTGTACCTTCTTCTTTCTTATGTGATGCCTTCCGAACGCGAAAAAAAGCATCGAACAATTTAGGAAGATCATCTTTTGGGATTCCTAATCCTGTATCTGCAACCTTAACCTCATAATGTGTTTCACAATCGCATAAAGATACAGTAACTGTACCGTCAGGCAAGGTATATTTAATCGCATTGGATACCAGATTATCTAACATACGTTCAAAGTAACTACGCTCAATCGGGTAATTAATGCTAGCGTCTGGTACATCAAGATCAAGTGTAATTGATTTTTCTTTTGCGATAATTTCAGAATTTTTCACAACATTTGCAAGTACAGGCTGTAAGGGCAAGCTGATGCGTGCCATTTGATCGCCAACTTGCATTTGTGCCAAATCAAGAATGTCGGTAATGAGCCGTTGCATTTTACGGGCAGTGAGTTCAATACCATCAGCAATTGTCTGGATTTCTTCTACATCTTCAGGTGGTGTTGAGCGCAATAACTGTGTATAGAGCAACATCCCTGTTAATGGATTTTTGAGATCATGGGCTGTTCCATATAAAAAGCGATTCTTAATTTTAGCCAAGGATTCAAATTGTTGTTGATCGCGCTCACGTAAGGCTTCGATCTCTTTGCGCTGACGAGAAACAGCTAGCTGACTTTCAACCCGCGCCATCACTTCTTTAAATTTAAAGGGCTTACTGATGTAATCAACCCCACCTGCGTCAAAGCCTTTGACAACATCGGATGTTTCATTCAAAGCACTGAGGAAAATAACAGGTATGTGTTCTGTATCAGGACTGGCTTTAATGGTTTGACAAACTTCATAGCCATTCATGCCCGGCATTTGAATATCAAGCAAGACTAAATCAGGTGGACTATCCGCTATTTTATCGAGAGCTTCTTGCCCATCAAGTGCCATTTTGACTGCATATCCTTGATGATTGAGCATATCGCCAAGCATATCTAAGTTATCGCTAATATCATCCACAAGTAAAATATACTCAGATTGTGAATTTGAAGTTGCCATAGTTACCACCCACCCAAATGATGTCCGATTTGTTTTAAAGTGTATGTAGATCGAGTGTAATTGTATCATGAATTGCAACTTCAAGGCGTGAAGATGCACTACCATGATTGACGGCAATTTCAAGATAACCATTACTATCAACTTGCAATAACATCTCACCAACATTAACTTCATGATACGCATGTTTGATTGTTGTTAGGTGCATGCCATCAATTTTAAGATGTGTTTTGCTTGCATCAATGAGTTTGCTCTGGTCAGATGTTTCTAATTTGAGTGTCTGTGCATCTTGCCAACGTAGTGTACCAATACTGGTAATAATATTGCCGAAATGGTCAATATGCGTAATCTCGCCTTTAATCATATCATCACTGATAGCAAGCGTCGGTATCGGTAACGTAACAAGATCGTTAATCCGCGCACCAAAAGCCTCTAATGAAACATCAGACCGCGCAGCATAAGCCGCAGCAGGCGAGAAAATATCGCGCCCATGAAACGTAAAACTATTATCACTAAGCTGATACTCTGGATTCGATAATTCCACTGCCTCCCAATCACCAATCGCATTAAGCGTCGGTGTCAAAATACCATTATCAGGCGCAATAAATTGATATTTATCTGTTTTGACCAATACAGGTCGGCGTATACTCCCCACTGTTGGGTCAATCACTACAAGGAAAACCGTACCTTCAGGGAAATAAGCATAGGCATTCCGCAGCATCAAAGCACCATCATGGATGGATTGACGTTGTACCTCATGCGATATATCAATGAAGGTTGCATCAGGGCAAATCGTTTTCATCACACCCTTCATCACACCTACATAAATATCACTTGTTCCAAAATCAGTTAAAAGTGCGATTAGTTTTTCCATATTTGTTGACAACTCCTATCATCAATTGCTATACTCCATCGTATGATAAACGATTTCTTGCACACATTACATCATCATCTAAACACATTTTTCCATCGGGTGTCGGGTGTCTGAGACTGCTGTGTAAGCATTGCTATAATGTAATTACAACCCTGCGCCTTGCAGGGTTTTTTGTTTTTAAGATAGAAAGGGACTCATGGTGCTAGCTGTCATTGATTATGGAGCAGGAAATCTGCGGAGTGTCTTGCATGCGCTCAAACATCTCCAAGCGGATAATGTCCAATTGGTACAAGACCCTTCCCAACTAGAAGGGGCAGATAAGATTATTTTGCCCGGTGTCGGGGCATTCGGAGCGGGAATGCAAAAATTGCACGAACAAGCACTTGTTGAGCCTTTACGTGCAGCAATTGATTCAGGAACACCGTATCTTGGTATTTGCTTAGGGATGCAGTTTTTGTTTGATTACAGCGATGAAATGGGGCATCATGAAGGTTTAGGTGTTTTATCAGGCAAGGTAACGCGCTTTCCTGAGTTTGATGATCTCAAAGTGCCACATATGGGATGGAATGTGCTGCAATCTAAAAAATCATCGGATCTAATCGGAAACTTACCTGAGACACCCTATGCTTATTTTGTACATAGCTATTATTGTATGCCCGATAATGAAATGGATGTATTGTTGACAGTTGATTATGGCTTGCCATTTACCGCAGCCGTTGAGCGCGACAATATATATGGGGTGCAATTTCATCCCGAAAAGAGTCAGCAAGTCGGTTTACAGATACTAGAAAACTTCTTGGCAATTTAGGAGACCAATATGATTGTATATCCAGCAATAGATTTGCGTGGTGGTAAAGTTGTACGCTTGATGGAAGGTGACCCTGATCGCCAAACAATTTTTAGCGACAATCCAGTCGAAACTGCACAGCTATGGATTGATAAAGGCGCAGAATGGATTCATATGGTGAATCTTGATGGTGCGTTTGGTGCTGCAAATGATAATATCAAGATTTTGGAACAAGTCACAAAATTTGAAGTTAATGTGCAGTTCGGGGGCGGATTACGCTCACTTGATGATATTCAAAAAGTGATAGATTTAGGCGCAAAACGGGTTGTACTCGGTACTGTTGCAGCCAATAACCCCGAGATTGTGGAACAAGCAATTAAAAAGTTTGGTGTCGATACAATCTGTGTGGCTATGGATTCTAAAAATGGCTTTGTAACAACTAATGGATGGACACAAAATACGACATTATCGCCCGTAGAATTTGGTCGTCTTATGCGAGAACGTGGCGTTGAACATGCCCTTTACACTGATGTGAGCCGTGATGGTAGCATGATGGGGGTCAATATACAGGATACAGTCGCCTTAGCACGCAATACTGATCTTAAAGTGATTGCGTCTGGTGGAGTTAGCAAAATGATTGAAATCGCACAACTAGCACGGAGCGGTGTCGTTGAAGGCGTTATCATTGGGATGGCACTCTATCGGGATGAAATTGGACTTGAAGAAGCACTCGTTGCAGCAATGGAGCGCGAATAATGCTTGCTAAACGTATTATCCCATGTTTGGATGTCAAAGATGGACGGGTGGTCAAAGGGGTCAATTTTGTTAATCTCATTGATGCTGGTGATCCCGTTGAACAAGCTGTTATCTATGATAAAGAAGGTGCAGATGAACTCGTTTTCTTAGATATTACCGCCTCACATGAAGATCGTAAGACAACCCTTGATATGGTACGCCGTATTGCAGATAGTATCTTCATTCCCTTTGCAGTGGGAGGCGGTATCCGTACTGTCGAAAATATTCGAGAGACACTCCTCGCAGGCGCAGATAAAGTGACGATTAATAGTGCAGCAGTTCGCACGCCACAACTCATTAATGATGGGGCATGGGCATTCGGTAGCCAATGTATCGTAGTCGCTATTGACCCAAAATTGATTGATGGGCGCTGGGTTGTCCATATCAATGGTGGACGGATTCCGACGGAACATGAAGCCGTTGCATGGGCGAAAGAACTTGAAGATCGTGGTGCTGGTGAAATTATGCTCACGAGTATGGATCGCGATGGGACAAAAAGTGGCTATGATTTGGAACTTACACAAACAATCGCTGATGCAGTATCAATCCCTGTAATTGCATCGGGTGGGGCAGGGTCTAAAGATCATTTTTATGATGCGCTCACTGTCGGTAAGGCATCGGCTGCACTCGCTGCAAGCCTATTCCACTTTAACGAACTTCGCATGGGTGATCTCAAACAATACCTGACTGAAAAAGGCGTTCCTGTACGTATGAATGGATGGGATGTTGCTCATGTTGAGTGATAAAGCCATAAAGACAATTAAATGGGACGATCAGGGATTAATCCCTGCTATCATCCAAGATGCCAATACCAAAGATGTTTTGATGATGGCTTATATGAACAATGAGTCGCTTCATCAAACCCTTGAAACGGGCGAAACCTTTTTTTGGTCACGTAGCCGCCAAACCTATTGGCATAAAGGTGAAACCAGTGGCAATATTCAAAGAGTGACAGAGATTCGCATTGATTGTGATGCGGATACTCTACTCATTCTAGTCGAACCTGCTGGTGCAGCGTGCCATACAGGCGCAACCCATTGTTTCTATCGCACACTTGATGACTTTAACCAACATCCCAAACGAGATTAATCCTAATGGTAAATATGATTCAACAACTTGAACAAATTATTGCAGACCGCAAAGCAAATCCTAGTGATGAAAGCTATACCACAACCTTATTCAATAAAGGACGGCATAAAATCGCACAGAAAGTAGGTGAGGAAGCAACCGAAGTGGTTGTTGCATCACTCGCAGAAGGGCGCGAAGAGCAAATTGGTGAACTCGCTGATCTTTTCTATCATACCCTTGTTTTGATGGCTGATATGGATATTTCACTCGCTGACCTGAATGCCGAACTCGAAAAACGTCATCAAAAATAAAGGATAATCGATTATGTCGGATGTTCCATTTGTCGCCGAAGCAACCTTCCATGTCCGCTATGCAGAAACAGATGCACAGCAAATTGTGCATCATGCTGCTTATATTGTGTACTTTGAAGAAGGTCGCAGTGAGTTTTTACGCGCTCAAGGCACAAGTTATGCGGATTTTGAGCGTAGCGGTTTTTACCTCGCTGTAACATCGGTGGAAGCCAAATACCTCAAAGCATCACGTTATGATGATAAATTAACCGTGCGCTGTTGGATATCAAAATCTCGTAGCCGTATGATGCAATTCAACTATGAAATTATCCATTCTGATACGGGTGAATTGCGTGTTACAGGCATGACACAACATATTTGTTTAACTCATGAAGGTGCAATTGCAAGAATCCCTGACGCTTGGCAAAAATGGGTATAAAAATTGCGTCATTAATCGTATACTACAGTAGTTAATTAAATCTAAATTAGATTATTTATGGAGAGATTATGTCTGTAACATATGCTGATAAACCTTGGGTGAATACCTATGATCCCGGTATTCCTGAATCAATTGATTATCCCAATGTCCCCTTACATCAATTTTTAATGGATACCACTCAAAAATATCCTAATAAAACTGCACTTGTAACCAGCGCAAAATTGCCTATTGTAGGACGTGTATCGTCAAATATGACATATTCAGAACTCAATAGCGCTAGTGATGCACTCGCTAAAGCACTCGTCGAACTCGGAGTCAAAAAAGGGGATCGTGTTGCAATTGTGATGCCTAATTGTGTTGCTTTTGCAATTGCCTTTTATGCGACGCTCAAAGCGGGTGGGGTTGTTGCTGCAACGAATCCGACTTATCCAGCTAAGAAGATGGCTTATCAAATTGATGATTGTGATGCTGAAATTGTTATTACACTGACACTTTTCTATAACCTCATCAAAGAAATCCAACCCGAAACAAAAGTAAAAACAGTGATTGCTGCAAATATTAAAGAATACTTACCCAGTGCAGCAAAACTCTTGTTTACACTCGCATCTGAGAAAAAAACAGGACATTACCTCGAAGCGGTTAAAGCAGGTGATTACTGGCTACAAGACTTGCTCAAACGTTATGCAGGACAAAGTGTCAGTGTTGATATTGACCCCGATACGGATCTTGCATTGTTTCAATATACAGGTGGTACGACAGGTGTTAGCAAAGCAGCAATGGCAAAACATAAAGCGCTCATTGCGAATATGATGCAAATGCAAAGGCTGATTGAAACATTACCCATCAAACCACAAGATAATATCTTTGTTGGTGGGATTCCCATGTTTCATGTCTATGGTTTAGTTGCAATGTTAAGCCTTAGTGTCAGCATGGGGTCACAAATTATTCTGATACCAAACGCGCGCGATACGGCGGAAGTGGTTGATGTGATCGACCATTTTAAATGTACATTGTTCCCCGGTGTGCCAGCACTCTATAATGCTGTGAATGAAGATAAACGGGTCTTATCGGGCGATGCCAGTCTCAAATCATTAATCTACTGCATTAGTGGATCAGCACCATTACCGCGTGCTACAAAAGATGAATTTGAACGTTTGAGTGGGGCAGCCGTGCGTGAAGGTTTTGGTATGAGCGAAGCTCCAACCGCTACCCATACCAATCCTATCAAAGGCGAAAATCGTGTTGGCTCAATTGGCTTGCCATTACCCGATATGCAAATGCGTATTGTCAGTTTAGATGATGGTGAAACGGATGTTGCAGTCGGAGAAGTTGGCGAACTTGCCATGGCTGGTCCTAATGTGATGTTGGGGTATCATAAAATGCCCACAGAGACGAAAAATGTACTCCGTGAAAAAGATGGCATCACTTGGCTATTCACAGGCGATATTGCACGCATGGATGAAGATGGTTATTTCTATATCGTTGACCGCAAAAAAGATATGGCATTAATTGGCGGCTTTAACGTTTATCCTACTGAAGTAGAAGATGTTTTGAAGTCACATCCTGCTGTACTCGAAGTAGGGGTTGCTGCTATCCCACATCCAGAGAAAGAAGGGCAGGAAGCGCTCAAAGCGTGGGTTGTTCTAAAACCAGAAGCCAGTGCCACAGACTCTGAGTTAATCGAATTTTGTAAAGATAAACTAGCACCTTATTCGATCCCACGACGCATCAGCTTCATTGACGAGCTACCGAAAAGTGCAATTGGCAAAACACTGCGCCGTGAACTCATTCGTCTTGAAACTGAAACACGCTAATTGTAATACTTAACTAACTATATTAAATCTAGGAGATATGCTTGCATATCTCCTTTTGTTTAGTACACATCACTAACTTTGAAACAGCATTATAGTAAATTTAATTTACTTAATTGTAATATTTTTATTTGAATTATTAATTAATTACACTAAATTTAGGCAAAAAAATTTACTTTCTGTCATTTATCATCTATGATGTAAGACGGTTAAGTCTTGGGGTGTAAATATTATTTACATTTTGTGTCGTTCTCATCTTATGTATCGTCCATCCAACTCTCAACCAATTTTATTGAACACCGTACTTATCCCACTAAATTTGGTAGCCAAAGGAGCGTCGAATCGCTGACTACCTTTCATGAGAGAGGACTCACCATGATAAAATTGAACCAAGCAATGGGTGTTGCATACCAAGAACTCATACACCAAGCACAAAATTCTCCAGTTTTACTCTTACACCCAAAAAGCAGATACCGTTCAATCTTAGTAGCAATGCTCATCAATGATGAAGATGTAAATTCTTATTACTACGCACTGGGTCCAGATGATATTAATCTGCGTGCTTTCATTGAAAGCCTGACTCATGAAATGATTAACCAACATCCAACATTTGGTCGCCACATCAATATGTTGTCACCCAAAATTTATGATAATCTGCTAGAAAACTTGGATACAGTACTCGAAAAATTTGTACTCGAATTACAAGAACTCGGCGATGCGCCTGTGATGTTCATTCTTGATGAATATGATAGAAGCGATGATGCAGATGATATTCATATTTTTCTAGAACGCCTTGCAGATGTTTTACCTGATAGCTGCCATCTTGTATTGAATAGCCGTACATTACCTCGTCTGCCTTGGGTTGCGATGGTTGCTAAAAATCGTGCAGCGCTCTTGCTCGATGACCAACTGATTCAGGAAGATTTCTACGATAACAAACGCGATGGCGATTATGATCTTGAAGTTTATGCACTCGGTCCTAGTATTGTTAATTTTAGAGGTGAAAAGGTTGAATCATGGGAAGGACATTTACCACGATTACTTTTCTTCTTTGCACTCGATAAACCGGTTGTTACCCGTTCAGAAATTTGTAGTGCCTTCTGGCCTGATCTACCAATTGACCAAGCCGTAAATGTCTTCCATGTCACAAAGAGACGTTTGCATAAAGCATTAGGTATTGATGTCTTGGTGCATCAAGATAGCCATTATCAAGTTAATCCAGAATTTAACGTATACTACGATGTGCTTGATTTTGTCGAAACATTAATGCGTGGTCGTAACCCCGAAAATCCGAATCCATTTGAAGCATGGCAACAAGCAGCACAACTCTATCGTGGCTCTTTCTTGCAAGGGCATAACGATGGATGGATTCAAGAACGGCGAGATGCTTTCCGTGTTGGATACTTAGAAGCACTCACCAATATGGCATCTGCATGGATTGAAAAAGATCGCAAAGAATTAGCACTCAAACTCTATCGCCAAGCACTCGATGAAGATTTCAAACGTGAAGATATTCATCTCGATATGATGCAACTCTATGTTGATTTAGGTCGCCGTAGTGAAGCGGTTGCACATTACCAAGATGTAGAGAAACTTTTCAAACAACATAACTTAAAACTATCAGATGCAACAATAGAATCTTACAAATCGATTGTTGAATAGTTATTCTGGTACTTAAGAATAAAAACTGCCTCACACGATTGTGGGGCAGTTTTATGTTATGCAAATCAGTATCGTAACTGACTAAAAACAAAAACCAGCCTGAAAGCTGGTTTTTGTTTACCTTTATAGCGCCCCCGGAGGGATTCGAACCCCCGGCCTAATGATTAGAAGTCATCCGCTCTATCCCCTGAGCTACGGGGGCATATTTAATTACACTGACCGTTGGCAATTAATCGTGCAAATATAGGATACGGTTCAAACCCTAAACTGTCAACACATTTCATGTTGATAATTGTATATATTTACACCTTATATTTAGACATCAATAAGGTGACATATTGCTGAATATCAATTTCTGCTTCAATCTTCTGTTGCCAAACTTGTGGAATCGCTGAACTGCCTAAGTGCAGTGTTAACAAGGCACTGGTCAATATGCAGACCATATGATGGTCTATCGGTGCTGCAAGAGAAAGTTGTAATGCTTGCTCAAGATTATCAGGATATCGCATGATGCAATACATAACCAATGTGACGAGCGCAGCATTATCACCGCTCTCGCTGAGATGACGCATGGCATGGCGTGTACTTCCCCACCCTAAAACATGCCCAATTTTGCGAACTGTCATATCAAATGTTTCGTCTTGACCACTACAAGTATCCCAAACATGCTGCATATATGCTTCAATAGGGGTTTCTGTTGTTGCAAGATAACTCAAATGAGTGATGGTTGCGAATGCAGGATTTGCTACCTGATTGCCACTTATCTTGAAATTTGGACGCATGCCAAGTAAACAAGCCAAAACCAAATTTGTGCTATCCAGCATTCGGTTGTGCCTTGATGAATTTTCTAGTTCGTTAAAAGCATCCAAAATAGCAGGATTTGGCGTTTTATATATATGAATATTTTGTGGCAGTTGTTCAGAGAATAAGTTTTCTGATAATTGTCCAAACACATCACCAAAAAATAATCCTAACACAATTGCCTTTGCAGATTGCTCAATCATCGGGAAATCGTAACCTTGTATTCACAACTTACCAAGAAACCTATGGTAGGCTATTATAATAACAGAATTAAACACTATGTGGAGTAACTTAATGGAACACATGCGTAAGCATCACCAAAAACTATCAACAGCTTTATTGTTAGTTGTTATCTTCTTAGCTGGATATGTCATTGGTGGTTTAAATACAACAGTCAGCAAAGCGCAGGGCGATGTTATTGGGGATATTGACGAAGCCTTTGCACCGCTTTATGAAACATTCCAACTCATTCAAGCACGTTACGTATCAGGCGATGAGGTTGATGTTGATACGCTCGTTGATGGTGCAATCACAGGGATGATTGAGGCGCTAGACGATCCCTTTAGTAGCTATCTTGATCCACAATCATTTAATAACTTTACCACACAACTGAGCGGTGATGTTGAAGGCATCGGTGTGGTTATTTTTAGCAATGATGATGAACAGATTGAAGTTCAACAAGTCTTTGAAGGTACTGGTGCCGAACAAGCAGGGGTCTTACCGGGTGATATTTTCATCGAAGTGGATGGCTTAGATGTAACAGATTTCGATCAAACACAACTTGGCAATGTTGTCCGAGGTGATGCAGGAACAACTGTCACTATCACTTTCTTACGTGAAGGTGAAGAAGTTACACTCACGATTACGCGTGTGCGCTTTGAAGTACCTAATGTTGACTATGAATTGCTCGAAGAATCGAACATGGCATATATCAGCATGGCAGATTTTAATGATCGCTCACGCGGACAACTCGATGATGCAATTGCAGCCCTTGATGTCAATTCCCGTGCAGGCTTAGTTTTTGATCTGCGTGATAATCCCGGTGGTACGCTCGCATCTGCTGTGGATGTTGCCAGTGCTTTTATTGAAGATGGAGTTGTCCTCTACGAATCATTTGCAGATGGTACAGAACAAGTCTTTGAAACAAATGGCAATTATGCAGGGATCACAGTTCCAATTGTTGTCCTCATCAATGAAAATAGTGCAAGTGCATCCGAACTGGTTTCAGGTGCGATGCAAGATGCTGGTGTGGCAACTGTTTTAGGTGAAGTCTCATTTGGTAAAGGCACTGTCCAAACCATTCAGCCATTAAGTAACAATGGCGCTGTTCGTTTGACAATCGCACGTTATCTATTACCAAGCCGTCGTTGGATTCATGAAGTCGGTGTAACCCCTGACATCATCATTGAATTAGATGAAGTTGAATTCGCGGATGGTGATCCTGATGTGCAGTTAGATGGGGCAGTTGATTTCATCATCAACGGTCAGTAAACTAGACGTAAAATATGGCATAAAAAAGGCTGACATAATGTTGTCAGCCTTTTGATTACTTCAATTGAGCAACATCACGCATTTTCCATCGTCAAGAACACATCTAATGCACCTTGATCGTCTGCTTGTTGACGATAACGAGCAATAAAATCTTCCACAGTGTAATTTTTGCTTTGAGGACCATTATGCTCAAGGACATATGTTGCACACAAAGCCCCGACCATACCACATAATTCAAGTGATAAATCTTTCGATAAACCAGCAATGAATCCTGCGCGATACGCATCGCCAGCACCTGTAGGATCAACAATCGCATCTGGCGTAAAAGTAGGTACAGTCAGTGAATTCCCATTTTGGAAAATTTCTGATCCATCACCACCATGCGTAATGACGAGTAGATCAACAGCTTGACGCAGATCATCCATCGACATACCCGTTTTCTTCATCACCATATTCGATTCATACTGATTGATGACCATCAAGTATGCGCCTTGCATATCATGGCGCAAAGTTTCACCATCCATCCGCGCAATTTGTTGGCTTGGATCATAGACGAATCTTAAGCCACGTTCACGGCATTCATTTGTTAGATTGGTCATGGCAGTTGGATCACTTGGCGAGATAATCACAAGATCAGGATCCGTATTACCCGGCATATCAATCAAATTATAAGCGACAGATTTTGCCATCGCACCACTATAGAACGATGCAATCTGATTATTCTCAAGATCGGTATTGCAGAAAAATGATGCTGTAAAAACATCCTCATGCTGTTGAACGGTACTCGTATCGACACCGACATCTTCTAACCATGCGCGATAATCACGAAAGTCACGACCCACTGTACCCATCAAACGCGGGCGTAAACCTAATTTTGCCATATTAAAAGCGATATTCGCCGCAACACCACCCCAATGCTTTGTCATATCATCTACGAGAAAACTTAAACTGACTTGTTGCAAGGCTTCGGCAACAATGTGTTCTTTAAAACTACCCGGAAATCCCATCAAATAATCATATGCAATCGAACCTGTAACGACAATATCTTGCATGTTTATTCTCACTATATTTACTAATCATTGAAAAAGACACGATAGTATAGCACATTCACCCTTATAGTTAATACAAAGCTATAATCAATCTGATGGAATACTCAGGAGACCAATTCAATGGAACATAATCCAAATGGTAAGCCCCCACAAAATAATAACGATGACAGCGAGCCAACCCCTGAATTTTTGGCATCAAAAACAGGGCGCTCTGTTTCATTCTTTGGCTTAGTAGAACGCATCGTAGCTGAATTTGAACTTGAACATGGTCAAGGTGAATCAGAAGCTATCAAGGCGAGTACCAATGATGTTGAACGGCGGCAATTATTGCGTGATGTCGCTGATTATATCTTTGGTATTGAATCTGTACATCTCAGCCCACACGAGCAAGCCCGTATCATGGCAATGGCAAATGCTGAAATTTTCGGCTATGGACCGTTAGATCCGTTTTTTGCCGATGAAACGGTATCAACAATCAGTTTAGAAGGCTCAAGAAAGATTGGATTGCGATATGCACCCGCGCAAGAATTACAAACGCTTGACCCTATATTTGATGACACACCGCATATGCGACGTATTATTCAACGTCTTTTGCGCGATGCTGGGGCAGACCTTGATGCGGATGTGCCAATCATTGAAACTGGCTTAATTATTCAAGGGCGACGTGTCGCAGTGAGTGTCGCTAAACCGCCATTTGTCTCCCAATTATCTGTTGATATTCGTGTCCATCCAACACAAGCACCCACCTTCGATACATGGATTGAAGCAGGTATTCTCAATGAGAAAACACGCGATTTACTGATTGCAATTGCACAATCAGAACATGGATTTATTGTCGTAGGGGATACCGAATCAGGTAAAACAACACTGGTATCAATGATGCTGCAAGCCATACAAGCTGATAACTTAGTCAGTGTTGAACGTGCCAGCGAATTACGCTTACCTGATGGTGCAGAACGCTTATCAACACAATGGGCGATAGATTTACAATCTGAAATAACCTTTGGCGAACAAATTCAAGCAGCTATTGCAAAAAATACCCAAATAATCGTTATTGATGAAATTCGTGCTGATGAGCCACATTCAATTGCACCTCTCTTAATCAATGATAATCTTCCGCGCCAAATATGGTCATTTCGTGGTGCATCAGAAGCTAAACGCCTGACCAGTGCATTAGGTATGTTAGCGCGGATGGCAGATGGCACACAACCCGAATACATGGTACAGCAATTGTACAAACGCTTACCATTTGTAATCATTATCAAACGTCGTAAAGAAAAGTTACAAATTCGAGAAATTGCAGAATGGCAATTCTCTGATGGAGAAGGGTATGCTGATTTTGTCTCATTGATGCGTGTTGAATGGGATGAGTGCAACGTTACAGGCAAAAAACCTCAACATATACTCAATCTACCTAATGATTTTTGGTCAATCTAATCAGGTGTATGTGCTGTTGTGGTCAAATTCAATCCATGTTCAGCAAATTGTGCAAATGCGCTATTAGCGATTGCATCGAAATCAATCTCAGGGTTTGCAACAGATGACATCGCATCCGTTAGAACATGAATCTTATTGATAACATCAGGGCGATTCTCAAAATAACGCATCATTGATGTGACTGATTCCAAAACACAATGGCTCTTAGCTTGCCCTGCAACATAAATCGTATCATATGTTGCTAATTGATCTAACAAGGCTGTATTGAGCAGTGCTGTATCAATATTGCTAGGTTTTACTTCAGGTTCAAAAATACTGTAATGTTCAACTTGAGGCACAGTCCCTTTAATGACAAATTGGGGCTGTGTTTGCCGTGCTGCACTATGATAAACAATCGCTTCATATAACGCAGGGGTGATATTATGACCGTCTGTGCCTATCAAGGTATGATAAGGCCAAATCATCAATTGTTTCTTAGCGGTTTCTTCAAGGCGTTCTGTATATTCGCGTGACCACTCAGGCTGATAAATAGCTCGCCACTTTCCAGTAACAACATCATCATGAGAAATGATCGTAAAAGGATTGGGATGATTATCGTCTGTATCAACCCACCATGACGGCGAAAAAATCTGATTTGGTAGATGGCTATCTAAGGATGCAATAATCGTCGTAATATGCCCTAAATGCGTGAATAACCATTCAATTGTTCGCCGTGTATCCTCAACTGCCCCTGATACACTCAATGCACCATCTTCATGAATAAAATCAACCTGTGCATCAATCAATAATAAGGCTGTTTTTGTCGTATCGTTGTCTGCTGCTGCCATATCTAACGCATTGCCAGCCGTAATAGCAGCATTGACATCAGGAGTATAGCGCGTGCCAACTTTTTGGGAATTATAAAAACTTGGATAGGATGACATATCAACTCCTAAGATGATCGATCACTGGGTATGAGGCGAAAATGTCCCTCAAGACTGAGGAACATTTTTAAAAAGTGCTTATTGTCCGAAGACCTCAACCAATGCTGCAAGGTCTTCATAACTTGGTTGACGATTAATCACATCCAAGCGAATAGGACCATTGTTTAAACGCCATGCAACGGCTGGAGTACCTGTAATTTGATCGTTGTATTGACCAGCAAGCGCTTGGTCAGTTTGATATTGCGTTGCTTCATCGGCACAGTCTAATAAGTCACCGTAAGATACACCCACCGCACTGGCAAAGTCTGAGCCTTCAAAATTTGCGCCACTGGTGGATGTCAAGCGGAACATTGCATCGTGTCCTGCCCAGAATGCATTTGGATTATCTTCAACTTCAGCCACACATTCTACCAATGAGAAAACAAAGCCTGATTGTTGCGAAATCGGCAACATACGGAATTCAAAACGGGCTTGTCCTGTGAAAACATAATCTTCAATAAAGCGTTTGACAGTCGATTGATACGATTGGCAATGAGGGCAGAGGAAGTCTTCCCAAGCCACAACGGTAATCGGTGCATCAGGATCACCTAAGATAAATCCACCATCATCAGTACGTGTTGCATAAACATCCGAATAATCTAATGTTTTTGTGTTCGGGGCTGCAAGCCACAGCACAATCCCAAAAATCACAACAACCAATGCGACAATACCACCGATGATAAGTTGCTGCCGTTGTTTGTCAGAGTTCTTTACTTTAGTTTTTTGTGTCACGATTTACTCAATCCTTTATACTATTAATTACAACCTAGTTTACTTGATAACCTGTAAATATTAAGACTTCATTGCGTGTATTATACGCTATGCTTACCGTCCAATAAAGGGGATTAGCCAAGGAACACGCGCTTGATAGGCTTTGTAGTGTTCACCATAATAATCACGCATACGCCGTTCTTCAATGATTGAGCCGAATACAAAATAGGCACTTGCTGCAATATTGAAATATAAAGCGGCATCCGTCATCGTTGGATTAAGCCATAAAAATAGCAATGAGAAGAAATATAAAGGATGCCGTACAAACCCATATACGCCATCCGTCTTGAGGGCTTCGCTAGATAAAGGTAACTCAGCCCCTGAAAAATACGCCATGACTTGCCGCAAGCCAACAAATCGCATCCAATCTATTTGCAAGATTGAAATAGCTGCTCCCACCAGACCGATTACTTGTATAACACGGAAGATAATAATAGATATTCCTGAAACACTGTAAATAACCTCAGACCGCGTTGCCATATACAAAAATATAGGCGCAAGACTAATCACCGATAAAACATTATAAAATAGCCGATACCATCCATGCTGAAAGCGTTCACCAAGCGTTTGACCCATCCATCCTTTAACCCGTTTATCAGCCGTTATGCTATGTACTAGTGCAAATCCAAGCATCCCGAGTAAAATGACAATCATATACACACACTTTCTATATTGAGGAGCGTTACGATGCGTGCAGTTGATATTATCGAGAAAAAGCGTGATGGACAAGCGTTATCAACCGAAGAAATTAATTGGTTCATAGAAAATTATACCGCAGATCATATCCCAGATTATCAAGCCTCCGCATTATTGATGGCAATTTATTTTCAAGGAATGTCGCGTGATGAAACTGTAGCGCTTACACTCGCAATGGCACATTCAGGTGAAATGCTCGATTTATCCGATATGATTGAATACGCCGTTGATAAACATTCATCAGGTGGGGTGGGCGATAAAACGACACTGGTTGTATTACCGATGGTTTCCGCTATGGGCGTTCCTGTTGCTAAAATGAGCGGACGTGGTTTGGGGTTTTCAGGTGGCACGTTGGATAAGCTAGAATCCATTAAGGGCTATAATGTCAATCTTACCGATACGGAATTTCGTCACCAAACGCAAGAAATTCAATTGGTCTTAACAGGTCAAACAGGGGAGTTAGCCCCAGCAGATGGCAAACTTTATGCCTTACGCGATGTTACAGCAACTGTTCCCAGCTTACCGCTCATTGCTGCAAGTATCATGAGCAAAAAATTGGCAGCAGGCGCGCATGGTATTGTACTCGATGTCAAAATTGGTAGTGGCGCATTTATGACCACCTTAGAAGATGCACAAGAACTTGCCAAGATTATGGTTGCTATCGGTACTGATGCTGGACGAGATACCATTGCTTTATTATCTGATATGAACCAACCACTTGGGTCTGCGGTTGGTAATGCACTTGAAGTTGTTGAAGCTATTGAAACACTCAATGGACGTGGTCCTGATGACTTCCGCGAGCATTGTATTGAAATCGCTACGTACATGGTCGAATTAGCAGGACAAGGTAAAAAATGGACAGATCATGCTGCGCTTCGCCAAGCCTTAATTGAAACACTCACAACAGGTCAAGCATTGAACAAATTCAGATTAATGGTCGAATCCCAAGGGGGTGAAGTCGCTGCCGTTGATGATCCATCTTTGCTCGCAAAAGCAACGTTCATTAATGACGTTAGCGCAACATCAAGTGGTTATATCGCAACAGTCACTGCTGACGAGATTGCCCGCGCTGCATTAGCACTGGGTGCAGGACGGGCTAAAAAAGAGGATAAAATTGATTTTGCAGTTGGTGTGGAAATCTTAGTCAATGTCGGTGATACAATCACAGCAGGGGATGTTATTGCGAGAATACATGCCAATAGCGAAAATGCCCTCGCACAAGCAATCATTTATATTGATCGTGCGATTACTATCCAAGCGGATGCTGTTGACCCATTACCCTTATTTTATGGTGTCATTGATGGGCGTTCAGACTCACGGTATCTTGATGATTAGATCATCCTCGTAACGAAAATGATAAAGCGGTGCATCGACCCAATAGCCATTATCAAAACGGATTGTACCTGTGATGCCTTCATGGTTGATGGCATCCAGCGATATATCACCGATAATTACTGTGAGCATGATTGTCATCGCATCAAATGTCAGTGGCGCAATCAAACGCGGCTCAGGCACAAACTCTGCACTATTGAGATAGCGATCACGGAAAACATCACTCGGTAAATCTGAAACACTATAAAATTCAACCGTGTTAGCATCTATAAGCTGGGGAACTTGCGCGAGTGATAATAAGTCACTGCCAATCAATGGGGTCGTTTGTGTTTGTGATGTCAGTGCTGTAATCTCATCCGTAAATGTTAGCAATATATCTATAGCAGGATTAGTTAGCAGGAAAACTGATTCTTGGGCAGGTGTTGTATTCCAATGTCCTATAATCAGTGTAGGTATCTCACCCAGTGCAAGCTGTGTATTGCGGTTCGCAGCATGTATCCCTAAGATCAATACCCCTCTAATCGCAGGGTCTTGACGAATGGCTTCTGCGCGTAAAATAGCTGTTTCTACACTGCCACCATCATCTATTGCCAGTAAATCAATATGAGGTAAATCAGCATCTGATAAGGCTAATCGTGCTGCATAGAGCGCCTCGTATCCAATGTCACGATATTGCCCTTCAAAGGGTGCAAGAAGTGCAATTTTCAAGATGTTATCAGTGGATGAAATCACACATCCACTCAGCATATAGAGCGTGATAAACAGCCCAAATAACCTAGCAGCCATTCGCAAGATGCTCATCAAATGACACAGCAAAATTATGATAATTTGAGCCATCACACTTCGCCCGAAAGAAGATATAGTTGGTTTCTGCTGGATAAACCGCAGATCGAATAGCCGATAAGCTCGGATTCGCAATTGGACCGGGTGGTAAGCCATTATTCAGATAAGTATTGTAAGGCGAAATCACACCGCGATAATCCGCTATTGTGATATTATCCCACCAACCGCCACGCGCCCCATTAATGCCATATTGCACCGTCGGATCAGCTTCCATATTCATACCAATCTCCAAGCGATTACGATAGGCACTGGCAATCAATACATTTTCATCATTCCAAACCGACTCACGTTCCACAATGCTTGCTAGCGTCACCATTTGGTAGAGACTATAGCCATCTGCTTGAGCATCAATGCGTAATTGATCGCCAACCGCATTTTGAAATGCGACAAATAAGCTATTGACGAGTCCTGCTGCTGTGATGCTTGGCGATAAAACATACGTATCTGGGAACATGAACCCTTCGAGCGATGCCCCAATTGGGATACCATATTGTGCCGCAATGGTAGCATCAACTGTATCAGCGCGTGCCACTAACAGAAATTGATCGCCTGTGAACCCAAATCTTGGATTTTGGTCAATCGCTTCTGCAATTTGCTCAATGCGCCAACCTTCTGCTACACGGAAATTAATGCTACTACTGCGTGAGTCCGTTAGCATCAGCGCGATTTCGGGAATGGTCATCGTCTGATTGATAAAATACGTTCCTGCCTCAAGTTGTGTATCTAAACCTTCAACACGCACATATAATACAAATAAATCTGCATCGAGGATTAAGCCTTGTGTGCTTAAATCTTGAGCAATAGTCGTGGGGCTTGAACCTAAAGGAATCTCAACAATGCGCTCTGTAGCATCGATTCCTGCTGGCATATTAAGCTCATCTTGTCGATCTGATAAGCTAAAACTTAGATAAGCAGTGCGAACATAATTGATCGGATCACCACCAGAAATAATCAATAAAAATCCACCAGCTACCACTAAAACAAAAAAAGCGATGAATCCTAAAAAGATGACAAATTTCGCCAATCGCAACACAGTCGTCGCGCTCCTAATATTTTGTTGTCAATATAGGTATGAGTATACAAAATGCTGTGCAATTGTCTATGTACGTGGGGGTGGCGTTGCTAAACCGTCATGAACGGCATTGATATAACTTTGCAAAATAACGCGTGCTGCAAGGTCATCAATTGCATCTCTTACACCACGTCCTTGTCGTTTTGCAATTTCTGTTGCATCAATACTCGATAATTGCTCATCCCACTCAATAATGGGTAAGGTCGTTGTTTGCTTGAACCGTTCAATCCATAAGCGAACCGTATCCGCTTGCGTATGAACCCCTTCTGGTGCTTCATTATTGGGCATCCCAACCACAATCGCTACAACGCCTTCTTCAGCAATGATTTGATTAAGCAATGCAAAATCGGCAGCCTTTGATGTGCGATTGATAACCCTTAATTCAGTCGCTGTAATGCCGAGTGCATCACTCACTGCAAGCCCTATACGTGCTAAGCCATGATCGATACCTAACAAGCGCCCAATCATTCGTTACCCTCTATCTCAATAGTGATACGAACAGGTAAAAATGGCATATGTTGTATCCAAGCAGGAGAAACTTCTATGAGCGGTTGTGAATTGGCAGCAATATCGACAGTTGCAGCAATTAAGCGTTGCGCTTCATCTATCGGACGACGTGTTAAATCAGATTGTAAATTGTAAATATCAACTTGTGCGCTTGCAATGCCTTCACCGAATGCTTCAAAAGTCGTCAAATTGTCGGCATCCGTTTCAATAACAGGACCTCTTAAATACAGAAAACTCTCTGGATTAAGCACCATATCATCAGGTTTCTGCGAGGATACTTGAGCAAATACAACCTGTTGTGCCAGACGGTCATCAATAACTAAGGCTTCAACAATTACCTGAATGTTGAGTGTGAGAAAATCAGTACGATCATCAATGGTATGGCTATAAGTAATCCAATCATTTCTGAGAAGTTCATTCGGAATATTCACAGATTCAATGATAATCGTCTGTGTATCACCAATATCTGCTGCAATTTCGCTAAACCCTAATACTTGCAGCGATTGACGCGAATCGCCCATAATACGTTCCATATCTTCGGGGGCGACAACCTGATAACTTTCTGAAGAACCATTTATCGTTGCAACATCATTCGTCACAGATAGACTATCACTCAATGTGCCGACCACATTGTTAATGGTTCGTATACCAACATTACCAATCTCGCCTGCAAATGCTTCTGTTGCAATAATACCCACATCATCAATTGATCCATTGGCAGGTACTGTCACAGCAAGGGTTGTTTCAAATGTGATTGATTCACCCGTGCTAGTACTCACTTGCGTACCAAAAGGCACAACAATCGGACTATTGGTGTTATTCGTGAAGATTACTGACCCTATAGCGCGTGTGCTAGTGCCTTGCTCACTACCCGTTGTTTCGATTTGCTGTTGCGTTTGAACTAGCACTTCATAACGTGTTGCAGGAATGATACGATTTTCTACATCAATATCGAGCGCATTTGGGTCAGCCGTAATAGTAGTGGATACCTGTATAAGCTCTTGTTCCATCGTAAATGATACGCTTGCTGATGGCACGGTAATATAGAGCGCGCCTAATATGACACCCAATACAATCGTTAAAATAATAATCCGCACAGTGGTTTGGACGAGAGGGGGCATGCGCTTACGTGATTTGCGAACACGACTCGCAATAGGCATTAAATCTTCAGGTTCTGGGGTGTCTTCAGGTTTATGATGCCGATTCACAAAAACCCGTGTTCTACCACGCTTCCAACGTGCGGCTTCTGCTTGTTGGATGGTTTCAAAGGTGCTGATGCCTAATTCTTCGGCATGTTTAATCACATCATCATCGTGAGTCACAAGCGCTAATTGCAGCACGCGCCGTCGGGCTTCACGTTGTAGTAGCACCAAATCAAGTTTTCGATTGAGGGCTGTACCTGTTTCAGGCCAAATTAATAAAACATGCTTCCCACGGATGAACGAGAAGCGATCTCGTACCGATGGCACATCTTCTGCATTATCAAGTTGAATGTAAGTTGGTTGCAATGATTTCATATTGATATTTATATCACAAAAATAGGCGACTCGCCGAGTCGCCTCATAGTACTTCCGTTTATTTGAGTTTATTCAGCCAGTAATTCGCGTGCTTTAGCCAATGCTTGTGGTAATTTACTACTATCTTTACCACCTGCTTGTGCCATGTTCGGACGACCACCACCGCCACCGCCAACAATTTGAGCGATAGGGCGGATTAAATCACCTGCTTTAACGCCTTGTTTGACGAGGTCATCAGTCACTGAGACCAATAACATCGGACGACCATCAATATCACTGCCTAATACAAGCACACCATTGTCTTTGACTTTGTTACGAAACCAATCTGCCATTTCGCGCATCGTATCATTTGGAATACCGTCTAACTGAGCAATTAAGGCTTGTTTGCCATTGATTGTTTCCATATTGGCAACCATCTCATCAAAGCTATATTTTGCTAATTTACGTTGTAGCTCATCAATTTGTTTACGGCTATCTTTGAGATCACTTTCAATGGCATCAATACGACTGAAAGCATTATCAGGGGTTGTGCCTAAACGATTTGCAATACCAAAGAGCAAATCCATTTGTTTCTGGATATGATTAATTGCTTCACGTCCTGTTAAGGCTTCAACACGTCGTACCCCTGCACTAACACTACTCTCGCCTGTAAAGACAAATGCCCCAATTTCAGCCGTTTCACTAACGTGTGTTCCCCCACACAACTCATAGCTATAACGATCTGCTCCATTATCAACAATCACTGTTCGGACAATATCACCGTATTTTTCACCGAATAGAGCCATCGCACCATCAGCTTTTGCTTCGTCTAGTGATTTGACATCATTTTCAACGCTATAGTTCTCCAGAATAATAGCGTTAATATCACGCTCAATTTGGCTCAGAGCAGCATCTGACACTTTTTCATCATGTGAAAAATCAAAACGTAAGCGATCAGGTGCAACTAATGACCCACGCTGCTGAACATGCTTGCCTAATGTGTTACGCAATGCAGCATGTAGCAAATGTGTCCCTGTATGATGCCGTTTGATGTCTTGACGACGTGCTAAATCAACCGAGGCAATGACATCATCATTGACTTTCGGATTACCTTCAACGACTTCACCAATATGGATAATTATGCCAGCGATAGGCTTTTTCATATCTTCGATTTCAATGACCCAGCCATCCCCTTCAATCGTACCTGTATCGCTCACCTGTCCACCTGATTGAACATAGAAATGCGTACTTGCTAAAATGACTTCAACTTTGTCACCAATAATCGCATTATCGACTTGCTGACCATTTTGCAGCATAGCAACGACGCGCGTTTTTACGCTTGATTCTTCATAAGGATTATATTCAACGCCATTAGTAGATAATTGCGCGTTATCAACTAGTGAATCCAATAAATCTTTATAAATCTCAGCCGATGCAATTGTACCCATCGCTTGACCACCACCACTGACAAGCGAATGCGCTTCTTCTGCTTGTGTGAAGCCTGCCATATCGACAGCATAACCGCGTTCTTCTGCAACATCTTTCGTTACCTGAATCGGTAAACCTAGCGTTGCTTTCAGATAGAACGCATCTTCGCCAGAAATTTCACCGCCATCAGGTAAATTGTTGAGCATAGCATCAAGCTCATGTAAGCCTCGTTCCATTGTACGGCTGAAACGTTCTTCTTCTAAACGAATGGTACGTTTAATGGCATCAGCCTTATCGACTAATTCAGTGTAATGCACGCCCATCGTATCAATCACAGATTGCGCTAATTTAAATAAGAATGGTTCATTAAAACCTAGTTTTGTACCATATCGTGCAGCACGGCGTAGAACCAGCCGACAAACAGAGTCGCGCCCCTTTGCCCCCGGTAATACACCATCTGAAATCATAAAGACACCTGCACGCAGATGGTCAGCGATTACGCGATAAGGCACAATATTTGCATCGCGTTCTTCATCGCTATCACCTGTTAATTCTTGGGTTGCATGCATGATTGACGTGAACAAATCCGTATCATAATTATTGTCAACGCCTTGTAAAACGCTCACAATACGCTCTAAACCCATCCCTGTATCCACACCGGGGGCAGGGAGCGGTTCATCGAATTGACCCGTATGCTCAGGATCAGCTTCTGTACGGTTATATTGCATGAAAACCAGATTCCAAATTTCGAGAAAACGATCATCTTCTACTTGCAGCAATTCAACAATATTATCTTCGCCTTCTTCAGGACGTTTATCCCAATGGATTTCAGTAGTTGGACCACAAGGTCCGACATCTGCCATTTGCCAAAAATTGGTATCAGGACCCATCCGTGCAACCCGTTTTGGACTAATCCCCATATCTTTGACCCAATGGTTATAAGCATCATCATCTGCTTCATAAACAGTGTAAACCAGACGATCTGCTGGCAAACCATAGACACTCGTCAAAATTTCATAAGCATAGCGGATAGCATCCTTCTTGAAATAATCGCCAAAGCTGAAATTGCCTAACATTTCAAAGAAGGTATGATGACGCAATGAAGGACCTACATTTTCGAGATCACTATGCTTGCCTGAGACACGCATCACTTTTTGAGAGGTTGTGGCACGGGTATAATCGCGTTTATCTAAGCCCAAAAATACATCTTTGAATTGTACCATCCCTGCATTGGTAAATAGCAATGTAGGGTCATTAGATGGCACGAGTGATGATGATGCGACAGGCTTATGCTTCATCTCCTCGAAGAAGTCTAAAAATGCTTGTCGGATTTCTGTACTGGTCATTGATTTCATAGTTTTTATCCCTAATGGTAGTGGCGAGGTACTTGACCATCGCAATGTTTAGATTATAATGGGTCACAAGGGTTCAATTTTGTTTTTAGTATAACATAGATTCTTGCGATTATAACGTTCGATTTGCAACCTGAACAAGACCGCATCAGCATGTTATACTTTTTTGCGTTTAACCGTCGATAATCAGTAGTGAGAATTATAAATGCCAACAATTGATGAACAAGTCGAAGTATTGATGTCAGGAACGGCTTATGGCGATCCTGAAACGAAGAAAAATATGGCGAAAGACCTGCGTGAACGTCTGGTTCAAGCCGAAAAAGAAGGTCGTCCGCTCCGTGTCTACTGTGGCTACGATCCACGCACAGCAGATTTACATCTAGGACATACCATCACCATGCGTAAATTACGCCAATTTCAAGATTATGGTCATGATGTTACCTTCTTGATCGGTACATTCACCAGCTTGATCGGTGATCCATCCGATAAAGATAAAGCGCGTGACCAACTCACAGGCGCACAAGTCGAAGAAAATGCCCGTACTTACGAAATGCAAGCCTACAAAATTCTTGATCCTGAAAAAACCCGTGTACGCCGTAATGATGAATGGTTATCGCCACTCGATTTCGCCGATATTATCCGCCTAGCAAGTAATTTTACCGTCCAGCAATTCCTTGTGCGCGAAAACTTCTCAAATCGGATGGAAAATAGTCAACCTATTTACTTACATGAATTTTTCTACGCACTCATGCAAGCCTACGATGCTGTCGCTCAAGAAGCTGATGTGCAAGTCGGTGGTCAAGATCAATTGTTCAATATCCTTGTTGCAGGACGTAAATTGCAATCAGGCTTAGGGCAAAAACCACAAGTGGCGATCATTATGGGCGAATCACTCCCCGGTACCGATGGTTCAGCTAAGATGAGCAAAAGTACAGGCAATCATATTCCATTGATGGGTGAGCCTTGGGATATGTTTGGTAAAGTGATGAGTATTCCTGATGATGCAATGGAATTATTCCATAAATTGGTTCTAGGTTGGCAGCAAGATCAACTAGATGACCTATCACAAGGGTTAGCATCAGGGGATAAGCATCCTAATGAAGTCAAAATGGCACTTGCTCGGGCAATTGTCGCAATTTTTCACGGTGAAGAAGGCGCAGAATCTGCCCAAAAACGTTGGGATGAAACCTTCCGTAGCGATGGCGATGGCATCCCCGAAGATATTCCCGAAAAATCGCTGACTGAAAGTAAACGTATTATTGATATTCTCCGTGATAACAACATGGTGAGCAGTGGTAAAGAAGCGAAAAATCTTGCTAGTAATGATGGCATCCGCATTAACGGTGAGAAAGTAGAGGATGTCGGTCATGAAGTCACCCTCGATCAACTTCCTATAGTCATTCAAGTAGGCAAGCGTAAATTCTTACGTCTCACAAACAGTTAAAACGATCAAAGGGGTATAGCACATGAAGCTATGCCTCTTTTTTTATAATGTAACCTCAGTTTTGGATAATTCAGATATTGAAATGATATAATTTAGCCGCATTTTTTGAAAAGAAGTTCTTAGCTTTTAGTCTTTAGTGAACCGCTAAAAACTAAGAACTAATGGCTAAAAACTTAACGATATAGATTGCAAGACTCAAAAATATCTTCTTTTCCTAAAGCAAAAATCACGTTAATGTATAGGATACAGCCATGAAATTGCAAGAAATGACCGATGCTCAACTTAATGAGATCATTCTACAATTAGAACGTACCTCTAAAAATCATATGGATAAATATAAACGTTGGGAAGCGACACAAAAGCTCAAACTTGCACAAGCCGAACAACGCAAGCGTAATCCTATTGAGCGTGTTAAACGGGGATTTATGGGATTATTTAAAAAGTAAAAAGCTGGTCATCATAACCAGCTTTTGAATAGATTAGTCGTCTTTATTTTGTGACCAAGTGAGTTGTTCGCGCACTTGTAAATCTGTATGGCGAATTTTCATGGCAAGGTCAGCAGCAAGATTACGCATGAGCTTATATCCTAATGTTGAATATTGATCACACAATAACATCAGGCGTTCACGCGGGATGACCACAAGATGCGTATCATTTTGTGAACAATGCGCGCTTGCACTCCGTAAGCCTTCATCAACCAATGCAACTTCACCAAATACTTGTCCACGACGGAATGTCGCAATGGTAAATGACCCATCGGACTTATTACCAATTAAAGCTGGATCAACTTGAATATCTACTTCGCCAGATGCAATAACATACATCTCATTACCGACTGTATTTTCTTCAAAAATAACATCACCCGCTTGATAATGACGTTCGTCACAAATAGAACTGACGAGTTCAAGCTGTATCGATGTAAATTCATCGAAAATGTCTGCATGACTGAGAATTGACGCGACAGACATTAGAATCTCCTATTCTGTATAATGATAACGAGTTACCTTTAGATTGTAGCATAGTTGTACCGCACTGCAACTTGAGACATCAAATTACTGATTAATACGTGTCCAATCTTGAAGTGTACGGAAACGATCTTCAGGAGAACTGATAAACCCAAGTTGAACTCCTTCAACCGATTGATCGACTGCATAACTATACAATGGATAATATAAGGGGATCGCAATTACCTGATTTGCAAATTCCACTTGGAAATTTCTGTAAATTTCTACGCGAGATAAATTAGAAACAGTTTGTCGTCCCCGTTCCAAAATTTCACTAATACGTGCATCGCTTACACGCCCATAATTGAAACCTTCATCATGCTGATCGGCGTGCCAATAAGCAAAAACATCGGGATCAGCCCCTAATATATACTCAACAATTGCTGTATCAAAATCACCACTTGCAAGGCGTTCAATATAAACACCCTGATTGACAATTTCCACCGAAACATCCAAGTTAAATTGTGACCATTGCCCTGCAATATTATTTGCAATAGCAATCAATGCAACTTCATCAGGTGTCAAAATCGAGAAACGATAACGCGCATCACCTAAATCAACATCCTCGGGTACAGTGATTGTTGCGTTCTCGAATAAATTATAGGCTTGAGCAGGATTTGGATTCGGATATGTAAATTGTGCATTATATGCCCATGAATCAGGGTGCAGTGGGCTATTGGCAACAACCGCTTGATTAAGCAACGCTAATTCAACAGGATTACTCCGATTCAAGCTCAGTTGTAAACCTCGCCGAACCCGTAAATCAGTGAAAAAACGTGTGCCTTCATCTTCATCCCAATTAAAAATAAGCATGCCAACGATTGGCTCAATTTGTGTATAAACATTAGCTGTGCCTAATCCCAATAAATCAGGGCGATTATCCATACTAGTTGATGCCAATGTTTGAATTGATCCATCTATGAAAGCTGATAAAGCAGCGTCAAATGAAGTAAACAATCGGAATTGCAAGTGTTCAATCGCATATCCATCTTGTCCCTCACGCCGTTGACGGTATGTCGGTGCAACATGCAAGTCAATACCATCAATTTGCTGCCCATTTGATGATCGTAAATGATCTAATTGATATGCACCTGTTCCTACAGGCGTTAAATTAAACGGGTGATTGGCTAATTGTACTGCGGTTGTTCCTAATAGGGCATGTTGTGGCAAAATACCATCCGTTAACAAAGTCGGAAAACTTGCCAATGGCTGCGCTAACCGAAAACGGACTAAATAATCGCCTAGTTTTTCAATTTCGACAGTTTGCCAGAATAGGCTCATTTCTGTTAATGGAAATGCCGTATCTGCTAATAAATGATAGGTAAACAACACATCATCTGCTGTAAATGCAATGCCATCTTGCCATAAAATATCTTGTCGTAATTGCACGACATATTCATAGCCACTGCGTGATACCACCCAATCTTCTGCTAAGTCAGCACTTGGCTCACCAAATTCATTGATCGTCACTAATCCCTCAAAAATAAGCGATGTAACATCACGTTCTGCTTGTGTCGTAATCAATAATGGATTTAAGCGCTGCACTGATCCCACAAGACCTTCACTTATGCTTATGTGTGTCGGTTGGGCTGGTGATACGTTTTCAGCAATCGCAGTCGGTTGTGGTGTAAAAGTAGGTGCAACAGTGATTGTTGGTGGAATGATCGTTGCCGTAGGTGTTGCTTCTGCCTCAGTGGGGGTGAAGAAGCGTAATCCAATAACAATACTGAATAAAATAATGGAAATGAGCAATGCTAATAGTTGCCAGCGAAATCCACGCAGCATAATGCAACCTCTCTTACATCATTAGATATTTTGATAGGAAAAAGCAAAGGTGCTTTGCAATTTGCAAAACACCCAAATGCTTCATTGAGGACTAACCGTCTTAGCTGGCAAGTAAAACTGAGAACAACGAAATCGCCATGAAAACGATGCTCAGATATACTGTAATTTGAAACAAGGTTTTTTCCAGACCACGACGGGTATGTGTGAAACCACCACCAGCATCGCCACCCAACAAGTTGCCGAGTGCGCCACCTTTTACCTGCAACATAATCAAAACAATCAATAGAATAGATACAATAATTGATAAGATTTGCATTATGACACCGATATTCATAATAATCTCCTAGATCATCCACAAATAATGCTTAGTTGGGCGAGTATAGCATGTCAGTATTAGATTTGCATAGAGGGCTTTGCATCTTACAAACCCTGCCGTGCAATTTGGACTAAAGCATCAAATAATGCTTGTTGTGTTGAGTCATCTCCTGCCGATTTTTCAGGATGCCATTGCACACCGATCATCCAAGGGTGATTCATAAGCTCTAAACCTTCAATAATTGTGTCTTCTGCTGTTGCTGTAATCATCAAGCCTGCTGCAAGTTCTTTGATGGCTTGATGATGTCCTGAATACGTCTTTACAGTAGCCGTTTGCATGATTTCCCCAATTTTAGAATCAGATTCAACATGAACATCATGTGTCGTCCAAAAGCCATTATAATTGCGGTGCATATCATTAGCCTTTATATCAGGGATATGCTCTTGCATCGTGCCACCCAACGCCACATTCAATATTTGCATTCCACGGCAGATACATAGGGCAGGAGTATCTTTTGTAGATACCATATATCGGATCAAGTCAATCTCAAAACCATCACGTTCTGAATCTTGCCGTACTAAATGAGGATGATTAGCATTACCGCCATACACACTCGGCATAATATCACCCCCACCAGAAAATATGATACCATCCACCGTTGCAACAAGTTCAGCAATCTGAGTTTCTCCCGGTGGCAACAAAATTGGAATCCCTCCTGCACGGCGTACGGCTGCCACATATAAGTGGGGCATCGTATAATATTCTTGATAATAGGCAGAATCAACTACTTTTTCATTACGCCCACTCGTAGTTATACCAATAATCGGTGCCATAATTACCTCTCTTGACAAGTGCGTTGGATAAGCGTAGGGTTTTAATCGTAAAATATACTGGCGACATCTGCTTATAGCTATGTTAAAATGTCGCCGTTCGTAAGAGTTTAACATCTAATTGGAGAAACAATGTCAGATTTGGTAACAGAACACGATATTAAAGACCCTAGTCTCGCTACTGGCGGGCGTTATCGCATCGAATGGGCAGAAAAAGAAATGCCTGTCCTTCGGTCAATTATGAAACGTTTTGAAGAAGAAAAACCGCTTAAAGGCGTAAAAATTTCAGCGTGCTTACACGTTACAACTGAAACCGCAAACTTAATGCGTACCCTTCAAGCAGGTGGTGCAGATGTTGTTATCACTGCATCAAACCCATTATCAACACAAGATGATGTTGCAGCATCGCTCGTCGTTCACGATGAAATCCCTGTCTACGCCATCAAAGGTGAAGACAACGAAACCTACTACAACCATTTACGTGCAGCACTCGACCATGGTCCAGCAATTACAATGGATGATGGTGCTGATCTCGTCAGTGAAATTCATAAAAATCGTCGTGATTTGATCGATGGTATCATCGGTGGTACAGAAGAAACAACTACAGGTGTCATCCGCTTGAAAGCGATGGCAGCAGACGGTGCGCTCGAATTCCCTGTTGTTGCTGTTAACGATAGCATGACAAAACATCTTTTCGATAACCGTTACGGTACAGGTCAAAGTACCATTGATGGTATCATTCGTGCAACCAACATCCTGCTCGCTGGTCGTAACTTCGTTGTTGGTGGTTATGGTTGGTGTAGTCGTGGTATCGCAAGCCGTGCGCGTGGTATGGGTGCGAACGTTATCGTAACTGAAATTGACCCAATGAAAGCACTAGAAGCCGTCATGGATGGTTTCCGCGTTATGCCAATGGCAGAAGCAGCACAAATTGGTGATATTTTCGTAACCTCAACAGGTGACATCAACGTCATTGACATCCATCATATGGAAGCAATGAAATCAGGTGCGATCATTTCAAACAGTGGTCACTTCAATGTTGAATTGAACCTCAAAGCATTAGCTGAAAAAGCAGATGGCGCACCAACCCTTGTACGCCCATTTGTAGAAGAATACACACTCAATGGTCGTCAACTTTATGTCCTTGGTGAGGGTCGCTTAATTAACCTTGCTGCTGCTGAAGGGCATCCTGCAAGTGTGATGGATATGAGCTTTGCAAACCAAGCACTCGGTGCAGAATTCATGCTCAAGAATGCAGCAACATTGGGTAAACAAGTTTATACCATTCCTGCTGATGTTGATGCTGAAATTGCACGCCTCAAACTTGAAGCCATGGGTATCAAAATTGATGTGTTAACCAATCAACAACATGAATACCTCAACCAATGGCAAGAAGGCACCTAGAGAGCCTTTTGCTATAATAGCTTAGTCAATCAAAATCTAGGGCGAGATTCATTATCTCGTCCTTCCCTTTGTTACAGAAAATAGTCAAGGAGATACAAATGACCCGATTCACACGTATTGTTATCAATATGATCGTCGTCATAATGATGCTTGCCATCAGCTTGGTAGCGACATCCGCACAAGGTGACGGACAAATCCGTTTTGTTCATGTGATTCCAGATGCTGTTCCAGTTGATGTTTATGTCAATGGCACACTTGCAGCTAAAAGCCTAAATTATGGCGAAGCAAGCGGTTATATTACCGTTCCTGCTGGCGATCATGTTGTTACTGCAACGGCTGCTGGTTTAAGCGCAGCATTATGGGAACAATCTGTTTCTGTTGCTGATGCTTCCCAAACCACATTTATTGCATCCGATCTAGCAGCGCCCCAATTCGCAGCATTTAGCGATAACCTCGCTACAACACCATTTGGTACATCGCGGCTTGCTGTGATCCATGCCTTAGCAGGCGCACCGAGTGTCACGGTACAACTAGCAGAAGCTGTCGAAATTGGTGGCGCAGAACAAGCTGCTGGTACAACCATCGTTCCAGAAATTGCATTCGGCGAGAAATTTGGCGAATTTGATCTCCCTGCACAAACATATACAGTTGATGTGCTACCAGTTGGCTCATCTGATGTTGTATTAGGGGCAGTTGCATTGTCCTTGACCAGTAATACAAGCTATATGGCAGTTGTTTATGGTACAGCTAATAGTCCACAAGCCTTATTGCTTTCTGCACGCACAACACCTGCGGAAGATACGGGCTTAGTGCGTTTTGTACATGGTATTGTTGGCGCACCAACAGTTGATGTATTGGTTAACGATACTTTAATTGCACCGGGCTTAACCCCCGATAACCCAACCGAACATATCGCACTTCCAGCAGGCGACCACGACGTAACATTTGTGGTAGCAGGCTCAGATGAAGCATTGGGTTCAACATCGATCACTGTGGGTAGTGATGCACAAACTGTTGCTGCTGTGATCGTTGATAGTGAATTGACATTAGCAATATTCACTGATGATCTTTCAGGCGTAAGTAGTACATCGGCTAGCGCCAGCGTACTCAATACAATTGATGGCGCAACCGTTACCGTTACACTGGCTGATGGCACAGTTATTGGTGAATCTGCTACAGGCGAACAATCAGATGCAAGCTCATTTGATGCAATTGTTTCCGATGTTGCTTTCACACTCGAACTTGATGGCGATGAAGGTACATTAGATGCTGGTGAACGTGTTTTCTACGGTGGTGTTTATTACAATATCATCGTTTTGGATGGTAGTGCCTTTGGCGCACCTAGCCTACTGATTGCACCATCAAGCATCGCACAAACCTTAGAATCTGCACCAAATGCAGCGACAACGACATTAATTGTTGGTGACCCTGCACCACCTGCACAAGCTGAAACATCTGTAGAAGCTGTCGCAACCGAAGCACCAGTTGTTAGCCAACCCGTTGCGCCTATTGAAGCAGCAATCGTGGGTGAAATCGCGCTTGATCCAAGTGCAAACTTGAACTTGCGTCAATTCCCAAGTGCCGACGCGCTCGTACTCGGTCAAGCCCCATCAGGTGCATTGCTCGAAATCCTTGGACGCGAAGGTATTCCAGTCGCTCTCGTTGATGGTCAAGAACCACCACCCGAAGCTGAAACCTTTGTAGACCCCGTACTTGATTTGGGTGAAGGTCAAGACCTTGATCCAACACAAACTTGGGTGCGTGTGCTTTATAACACACCTGATGGCGGACAAATCGAAGCATGGACACTCAGTCAATTCCTCATCATTACGGATGAAGATGGTTTAGTTGCGCTGCGCGATCTTGAACCAACCGCAGGCAATATTCCCGGCGAAACACGCAATACCGATGTAACACCACCGCCACCGCCTGTTGATATTGTCACAGCCGAGGTTATTAACCTTAATGCAGATGCAAGCCTCAATATTCGCCGTAATCCAAGTTCGGATAGCGAAGTCTTAGGGCAAATTCCACTGGGTACAGTGGTTGAACTCAACGGCTTGCTCATCAGTGAAACTGGATTTTTGCTTGATTCCGAATGGGCATTTGTATCCTTTGCACCAGCAACAGGTGGCGTTGTTACAGGCTGGGTTAGCACAAACTTTATTACCTATGCACTTAATGGTGAAAGTGAAGATTTGTCTGATCTGATTGATCTTGGCTTCATTGAAGAAATTACTGAAGATGCCATTGGTTCAATCACAGCAGGTGCAGCACCTGTTGTTGCAGCCACACCTGATCCTCAAGTAGATGCTTATGTTGCAGAAATTGCACTCGATCCAGATGCAAACCTCAACTTACGTCGTACCCCCGATGTACAAGGTGAAGTTTTGCAACAAATTCCTAGTGGCTCATTTGTAATTGTTAGCGCACGTACTGCTGATGCTCAATGGCTACAAACGAGCTTTGAAGGTAGCGATGGTTGGGTAGCATCACAATTCGTAATCGTTACATTCAATGGTGCGTTCATCAGTGATTTGACTGAAATTCCAGTAGATACAACCGTTAATTCAGCAACAGCAGAAACTACCGAAACACCTTAATTGGGAGCGGTCTTGCTGTGGCTTGAATAATGCTCATGCCCCATGAATTATCAATCATGGGGCATTTTCTTGCCCCTAGACCCTAATCTCACATTCGATATAATGCACCAAACAATCAATGAATCCCGATAACAAGGAAATGTGTTGTGCAAGTAATCGTCACAGGGGCAGGTGGGTTCGTAGGACCTCATCTGATACAACATATTCAAGATGTTGAACCACAGGCAAATATCTATGGCTGTACACGGTTATTACAAGAAAACCCAATCCGTGATGTGGCGTATCAACAAATCGACTTAAAGGATTATGATGCTGTCCATGATTGGATCGCTGCCATACAACCTGATCTAATCTATCATTTGGCAGGACAATCATCCCCAAGCAAAGCGCTAAATGCTGTTTGGGAGACCATTGAAACCAATATTCGTATTCAATTAAATATCTTCCAAGCCTGTATCGATCTGAATATCAAACCGCGTATCATCACCATCAGTTCAGGGGAAATTTACACAGGTGGCATTTCTGACCCAGCGACAATGCCTGTTAATGAAACAGCAGAACTACGCCCGAGTAACCCGTATGCACTCAGTAAAGCGACGCAAGACCTCATGGGCTTGCAATATTTCCTGAGCCACCAATTACCGATTATCCGTGTGCGCCCCTTTAACCATACAGGACCTCATCAACGTGCGTCTTTTGTTGCACCTGATTTCGCATTACAGATTGCAAAAATTGAAGTGGGTCTACAATCCCCCCTCATGCGCGTCGGTAACTTGCAAGCACAACGCGATTTTACAGATGTTCGGGATGTTGTCCGTGCCTATGTTTTATTGAGCCAATTGGGTAAAGCAGGCGAAACCTATAATGTTTCGTCGAATAAAACCTACAGCATTCAGGCGCTGCTCGATACATTATTGAGTTTTACCGATAGTGACATTACCGTAGAGATTGATCCCAAGCGCTTTCGCCCCGTTGATGTTCCAGTCGTTCAAGGGGATAATACCCGCCTTGTGGCATTAACAGGATGGCAACCAACGATTAATTTTGAACAAACACTACACGACTTGCTACAAGATTGCCGTGAGCGTGTAAAGATTATGATGAGGAGTAACAATTAAATGGCAAAAAAAGCACTCATTACAGGGGTTACAGGACAAGATGGTTCATATCTTGCTGAATTCTTGTTAGCAAAAGGATATGATGTTTACGGCATGATCCGTCGTACCAGCACTGTTCGTTACGAACGTATTCGCCATATTCAAGATGATATTACGCTCGTACAAGGTGATTTAGGCGATCAAACAAGTCTGAACCGTGCAATGGCAGAAATCATGCCCGATGAAGTCTATAATCTAGCTGCACAGAGTTTTGTGCCAACGTCATGGAATCAACCAGCATTTACAGGTGATGTAACAGCACTCGGTGTAACCCGTATGCTAGAAGCTGTCCACGCCATCAAGCCCGATGCACGTTTTTATCAAGCATCAAGTAGTGAAATGTTTGGTAAAGTACAAGAAAAAATCCAACGTGAGACTACGCCGTTCTATCCACGTAGTCCTTATGGTGTTGCCAAAGTTTATGGGCATTGGATTACTGTCAATTATCGTGAAAGCTACGATATGTTTGCTGTCAGTGGCATTCTGTTTAATCATGAATCACCGCGTCGTGGACTCGAATTTGTGACACGTAAAGTGACTTATAACGCTGCTAAAATTAAACTCGGTATGGCAAACGAACTCCGCATGGGTAACTTAGATGCCCAACGTGATTGGGGCTTTGCAGGGGATTATGTTCAAGCAATGTGGCTCATGCTCCAACAAGATGCGCCGGATGATTTTGTAATTTCTACAGGTAAAACCCATAGCGTCCAACGCTTGCTTGAAGTAGCTTTTGCATGTGTTGATCTCAACTGGCAAGATTACTATCAACAAGACCCACGCTTCATGCGTCCAGCAGAAGTTGACCTGTTGATTGGTGATCCATCCAAAGCAGAAGAAAAACTGGGTTGGAAACCGACTGTCACCTTTGAAGATATGATTCAGATGATGGTCGAAGCTGATATTGCACGCCTCCAAAAAGACCCAGAAACATATATCTAAACATATGAGGAGTGTAGCCCATTGCTACGCTCCTTTTTTATAGTACATGAATCCTCTATGCGATGTACACAAATTACCAAGGAACTATGATGACACAATCCAAACCCATTTTCATTGACACCCATTGTCATCTTAATTTTGATAGCTTTGATGCCAATCGTGATGAAATTATCCAACAAGCAAGTGCTGTAGGCGTAACGAGGTTGATTATTCCAGCAGTCGATCTTGAGTCATCCCAACAAGCCCTTGATTTATCAAGCCAGCATGAAGGTATCTTTGCAGCCGTTGGCGTTCATCCAAATAGCACCGCAGATTTTAACGAACAAACACGCCAACAAGTTCGCCAATTATCATTTAAAGATCATGTTGTTGCTATCGGTGAGATTGGCTTAGATTATTATTGGGATAAAAGCCCAAAATCAACCCAAAAAGTAGCGTTTGAAGCTCAATTAAACCTCGCCAAAGAACGTGAATTACCTGTCATTATCCATAATCGAGAAGCGCATGAAGACATCATGGCTATCCTTGAAGATTGGGCGCAAGATTTACCCCCATCGTTAATGAATCGCGCAGGAGTCTTGCACTCATTCTCTGCACCAGCAGAAATTGCAGACCGTGCGCTTGCAATTGGGTTTTATCTTGGCTTTACCGGACCTATTACTTTTAAAAATGCCGATGATTTACGACGTGTTGCACTCACTGTGCCATTAGACCGCATTTTGCTCGAAACTGATGCACCCTTCCTCACACCGCATCCACATCGTGGTAAACGCCCCAATAAACCACAATACATCCCATTTATTGCAGATCGTCTAGCCGCACTGCATCACCTGAATATTGAAGAAATAGCGCAGCATACGACTCAAAATGCCTTGCGCCTCTTTAACCTTGAACAAACTCAATGATGATGTTGTGAATATCTCGCTGGAGATCCAGAAAATTAACATACTCATTATCGCTATAGCTGTGATTAGTGAGTAGGGCAATCACTAGTTTTTCTTGTGGATCAATCCACAGTGATGTGCCAAGATCACCTTGTTGACCATAAGATTGCGAACTTAATAAATCACCATGTGATAGTGCATTCGGTGCTTTTAACATCCAGCCAAGCCCAAATAAGTTACGTCCTGTTTGTGCTTGTAATTCGATGGCTGCGCCTGCTAAATCAGAATCAACTTTGAATAGTTTTTCAGCATGATAGAGCCACATATTCCCAAATAAGCCTACCTCAAAAGCCGTAGAAAATAAGCCAGCATGACCTGCAACACCTCCCAGACTACTTGCATTATTATCGTTTACTTCTCCCCAAATTGGACGATCACGCCAAACATTATGGCGCTCTGTCGGTGCGATTTCGTGTTGCGCAAATCCATTTTGCATCGGTGAAAAAGTTGTCTTTGAAAACCGATCACCTAACACATGCTTACGAATAATCATATCGAATGTTAGTTCATCATCTAGGTGACTTATGGCATCTCCCAAAATCATATAGCCTATATCGCTGATAATGACACTTGTTTCAGGGAGTTCTACAAATGGATAATTATAAAGTGCCGTGCGTGCTATTTCCCAACGCTCATTCGTGGTTCGCGTATCGTCTACACTTGGTTGTGGCGGAGGTGGATTCAAACTATACAAATCACGCCATTCAGGTAATCCTGATGTATGTGTGAGTAGATGAAATAAATTAATTGTTTTGGGATCAACAGTTTTTCCAAGAAGGTCATCAGGGATAGCAATCAATTTATCACGATCACGAATTTGTTTTTCGCCTATCGAGCGCAAGCCACTTTGCCCAAATGCGCGCACAAGCTGCACAATTGGTGATTGTAGGTATATGCGCTCTGTGCTGATATAAGCTAATGTTGCTACAGCCGTATAAGCACGGGTGAGCGAGGATAAATCAAATAGCGTACTTGTTGATGTTGGGATTGCTTTTTCAACAGGATCAACCCAGCCCCATGCTGCATTGAGAATTGGCGTATCATAATGAAAAACAGCAAGCGATGCTGTCGGAATATCTTGCTCATTAATTGCTTCTGATATACGGTTGCCGATTGCCGTTAAGATAGCGTCGGGTAATTTGTTGAGGGTTACATCATGGGCAACCATATTGGGCATACTATTTCCTATTCTTACTATTTACAATCAATATACTGTCATTGTAATCTCCAAAAGCTATAGAAACCCTTAACGTCTTACGAAAAAAATAGCCGATGGCAATTATTACCATCGGCTAGCATAAATCAACTCTGTGGATGCTTAGTTGCCACGATTACCGCGACCACCACGCTGTCCTTGATTGTTAAATTGATATTCGCCAGTCATCCATTCAGAGACAGTTTCTTCGAGATTTTCCAAGAGCGCATCAGCTTGTTCTTGTGTAATTTGTTCATCAGCAACCCGTTCATTGATAGCAGTTGTTACACTATCAACAACAGTTGAGATAACAGCATCCACATCGCCATCATTTTCTGTGATGAGATCAGCCAAGACAGCACCATCACGCACTTGTTGCAATAATTCAGCAGGTTCAAGCCCTGTTGCTTCGGAAACGGCTGTTACGATTTCACTCATGACACTATTATCAAGACGATCACGGATACCATCTGCACGATCACCGAAACCTTGATTGTTAAATTGATACTCGCCAGTCATCCATTCAGAGACAGTTTCTTCGAGATTTTCCAAGAGCGCATCAGCTTGTTCTTGTGTGATTTGTTCATCAGCAACCCGTTCATTGATAGCAGTTGTTACACTATCAACAACGGTTGCGATAACAGCATCCACATCGCCATCATTTTCTGTGATAAGGTCAGCCAAGACAGCACCATCACGCACTTGTTGCAATAAATCAGTAAGTTCAAGCCCCGTTACTTCGGAAACGGCTGTTGCGATTTCGCCGACTACACCATTACGAACACGGTCACGAAAACCATCTGCACGATCACCAAATGTGAATTCAGTTGTGAATAATGCTTCAATCTGTCCTGCGATTTGCGCTTCAACCTCTGCCATAACCACATCGACATCACCACCATTTGCTTCGATAATGCTTGCTAAGGTTTCCCCATCCCGTAATTGTGACATAATGTCTTCCATATTCAAACCAGTCGCTTCTGTGACAATGTCAATGATATTGCGTAAGACATCACGGTGTTGGATCGGACGTTCAACTGGGGTACTTGTATCATCTTGTGCAAACGATACGCCAACAAAACTTGAGAGCATCAGAACGAATACTACGATTACAATTGCTTTGCTTTTCATATTGTTTAGTCCTCTAATTTGTTTTAATCTGTTGACTCTATAATGCCTGATGCTTGTAACGAAACTTCACAATATTTGTAAAGAGATGGTAAACTTCGGGCGCTTCAACAACAAATACGAGGACTTTATTGTGATTGATATTTCGATCATCATTGTTAGCTGGAATGTGAAAAACTTACTGATTGCGTGCCTTGAGTCAATCATGGCATCACCTGTTGCGATTAATCAAGCAGAGGGCAATCAACCCGTTATTGAAATCATTGTTGTTGATTCCGCTAGCCAAGATAATACGGTTGCTTATCTTGAAAGCAACTATCCTCAAGTCAAACTCATGGCGCAAACCGATAACATTGGTTTTACACGCGGCAACAATCTAGGCTTTGAAGCAGCAAGCGGGCGCTACTTACTCTTACTCAATCCTGATACAGAAATTATTGAGGATGCTATCCCACAAATGATGACCTATCTGGATAACCATGCAGATGTAGGTATTGTAGGACCGCATACCCTTAATACCGATGGCACAACACAATCATCACGTCGTCACTTTTTGACGAAAACATTGGCATTTTTTGAAAGCACATGGCTACAAAGATTTGCGCCGAAATCATTAATCAGCCATTTTTATATCAGCGATCAACCTGATAACGCTATTTTGGATGTTGATTGGATGCAAGGATCAGCACTCATGGTGCGCCATTCAATTTATGACCAAGTGGGTGGCTTAGATACAGATTTTGTGATGTTTTTTGAAGAACAAGATTGGTGTAAACGCATCAAAATGGCGGGTTGGCGTGCTATCTATCTAGGAACAGCCCAAATTATTCATCACGGTGGCAAAAGTACCGATCAAATCGGCGCACAAAAGCATATCTGGTTTCAAGAAAGCAAATTACGCTATTTCAAGAAGCATCATGGAAGTGTTTTTGCAACGATCCTCAGATTATTTTTACTCAGTAATTATTGGTTACAACTTACGATTGAAGCCATAAAAGGCATCATTGGTCATAAACGTGATTTACGCAAACAACGGATTGCGATTTATTGGCAAGTCATCCGTAGCGGTTTGAAGGATTCATAATGCGGATTGGATTGATTACAGGGGAATATCCACCGTTGCAGGGTGGGGTGAGTTCGCATGTAGCGATGCTGGCACACTATTTAACACACCGAGGACATCAGGTTTTTGTGTTTAGTAATAATCGCGCAGAGCAACAACAAGATGATATTCCACTCATGAATACCATTTCTAAATGGAATTATCAGACCAACCGTTTGGTTCAAGACTGGGTTGAAACGCATAACCTTGATATTGTGAATTTACACTTCCAGACTGCTGCTTATGATATGTCGCCTTGGGTACATTTCATGCCTCATAACGTTAGTGTTCCATTCGTAACGACATTCCATGACTTACGATTTCCATACTTATTCCCCAAAGCAGGTCGTCTTAGAGATTGGATTGTCATGCACCTTGCGCGTGCTTCGAGTGGTATCATCATTACCAATCATGAAGATTTACAAAGTGTAAAACATCTCCAATCACAGATGATTCCGATTGGTAGCAGCATTGAACGTGCTATAGATGTTGATAGCGCTGCTATTCGCCAGAAACTGGGACTACAAGCGGATGATTTTTTACTTGCTCATTTTGGATTCATCAACCATAGCAAAGGTATTGATACACTCCTCCATGCGATTGCATCTTTAAATGACCCATCTATAAAATTGCTGATGATTGGTGGACGGACAGGTACGGCTGATCCAACCAATGCGACTTATGCCGATACGGTTGATGCCCTAATGAAAGACCTTGGTTTGATAGATCAAGTTCTATGGACAGGCTTTGTAAGCAATAACGAAGTTGGTATGTATCTACAAACGGCTGATACCGTTGTACTACCATTCCGTGATGGCGCGTCTTTTCGTCGTAGTAGCTTGATGGCAGCTATTGAGCAATATTGCCCAATTATCACAACAACGCCTATTGTCCCAATTCCTGAATTTACATTGGATGTCATGCTCTTAGTTGAACCAGAAAATGTCACACAATTGGCGACGGCTATTGAAACATTACACTATGAACCTGAAAAACGTGATGCACTCCAACAAAATGTTCAGAAATTACGGCAACGCTTCGACTGGCATACCATCACAAGTGATACAGTTCAACTTTTCCAAACTATACTGGAGCAACGTGCATGACGATTATCAAAAATCATGATACCCGTGCGATTATTGTTCTGATCTTGCTCTGGCTCATCTTTTTCTGGCGTATTTTGACCCCTGTTACAGCCGATCAAGCATCATTCAAACAAGGTGATTTTTCAGGACAATTTGTCGCATTTAGTGCCTATCAATATGATCGAATGTCGCAAGGGCAAATCCCACTATGGAATCCTTATAACAATGGTGGCTTACCGTTCATTGGTGATACACAAGCTGCTGTGTTTTATCCCCCACGTCTTATCACAATAGCAATAGCAAAATTATGGGGTGGCTGGTCATATCATGCGCTTGAATTGGAAGCAATTGTGCATGTATTGTTTTATTCCTTATTCATGTATGCCTTCATCAGACGTTTGACAAACTCAGTATGGGGTGCATTTGTCAGCGCTATCGTTGCGGCTTATGGGGGATATACCGCAGGGTATCCACCCTTACAACTTGCGTTATTAGAAGCTGCAATTTGGTTGCCACTCGGTGCATTATGTATCTATGAATCCACAATGAAGCAAAAAATACAATGGATGTGGCTTGTCCTCGCAGGATTTTCACTGGGACTTTCATGGATGGCAGGGCATCCGCAAACAAGCTGGTTTTTGACCTATTTCATGGTAGCGTGGCTTGGGTATCGCATCTATGAGCAGCATCACCAGAAACGCCATATCATTTTTGGTACGGTTCTTATGGGGATAATCTCATTAGGGATAACAGCCATCACCTTTATTCCTGCTGCTCAATACCTCTCAATGACAGTTCGTAGTGGTTTGGGTTTTGAAGCTAAACTGAATGGTTTTCCATTCCAAGATATAGCTCAATTGATTTTCCCTGCATCCGTAAGTGCTTTTTCACCACTTTATGTTGGCATCCCTGCATTGATATTGATTGCTATTGCATCCATTGTCAAACTCAACAGTAGCCGATTCTGGCTTGCAACAGCAATTTTTGGGCTGGCATTGAGTTTTGGTGGTAATTCAGCTTTATATCATATTTTATATTATGTGTTACCCGGCTTGTACTTTTTCAGAGGACAAGAGCGAGTTGCCTTCTTGATTGTCAATAGCCTTGCAATCTTAGCAGGTATCGGAATGGCAACCTTGCAAGCAGGAATCCCTGAAAAATACAGTCAAATCATTCGGCGCATCACAATGACCCTATCAATTGTGATTGGGATCGTTACGTCGCTCATTTATATTGGGTGGTGGGGTAATATTGGCAATGGCTTCGGTCAATTAGTTGGGATTGCTGCCTTTAGTACAATGATTGCTTTTGCGACATGGTTACTTATCACACAAAAAATGAAACCAAACGCACCTCAATTTGTATCTGTAGTGCTTGTTGTACTAATCGTATTTGAATTATTCAGTGTCAATATTGATGCGGATACAAACTATGATCCCATGCCACCCACACAACAACTCTCGATGAACCCAACCGCACTTGTACAATCTGTATTGGATGATGCCCCTGATGAACCATTCCGAGTTGATGGCTTCCGAGGCGTACAAGCCAATTATGGCAGCCTCTATCAAGTGATGGATATACGGGGTATTAGTCCATTGTTTTTAGACGATGCTTGGCAGATCATCTATCGAGATTATGTTAATAATCCTCGCGCATGGGAAATTTTTGCAGTTCGCTATATCTTCAGTGAACGAGATAGCTTTGGACAAGTTGAAACCGAAGTGATTGCCGAAGGTACAGACCGTGACGGACAAGTATTCATCCATGAAATAGTGAATCCGCGTCCATTTGCTCATCTTATCTATGATGTTGCTGTAGTGGGCAGTGATGAACACGCGATTGAACTTCTATTTGACCCTAATTTTCCACTGCGTGATACGATTATCTTACAACAAGAACCATCTTTATCATTACCTGATGCGATTCCTGAAAATGCTCAAGTAACGGTCACAACCTTTGAACCTGAAACGGTTGCTATGACAGTGGATACGCCAGAAAACGCAATATTATCTTTAGCAATGGTTGATTACTCAGGTTGGTCAGCTACGCTTGATGGCGATACTGTTGAAATTTTACGCGCCTATGGTAGCCTATCAGCAATCGAAGTCCCTGCTGGACAACATAGTATCACCTTAACTTATGATCCCTTATCCTATCGTATCGGTGCAATGATGAGCATCATCACATGGTTAAGTGTCATCAGTAGTGTAATTGTCTGGGGTATGATGCAATTGTCTCGTAATCAACAGGAGCATGCTTAATGCAACAATCACCTGCTGTAAACCAGTTCAAAACATGGATTGTATCCTTGGATCGCCGTTTAATGGCAATTCTATTAGGCTTAACAATCGGTATATTAGCTGGATTATTGGGACTGCTGCTTGTGGTAGCAGGACCTCTGATTACGATTGTGATTGTAGTTGGTATTTTGGGTGCATTATATGTCCTAACCGATGTCACGCCTGCGCTATACGGCACAATGGCAATCATGGTGATGTTACCTTTCGGCACATTTCCTTATAAAATTGTCATCACGCCCACTTTGTTAGATTTAGCACTGGGCGCTTTTGTCGCTGTATATATTATCCAGTGGGTGACAGGACGCAGACGTAATCTCAAATTAGTACAACCGCACATTTTCATTGCTATTTATACGATGTGGCTCATCTTTGCTTTCATGCTTGGTTTGCGCTACGGCAGTCCGACAACTACCATCTTACGACAATTTGCAGAAACATTGCTGAGTATTAGTATGGCATTTGTCTTAGTAGATTTGCTCAGCGATACGCGCACTTTACGTCGCTTAGTATTGCTTGTGATGGCATTAGTCAGCGTGCAAGCGATCTTAGCAATTGGATTATTTTTTCTCAATGACGAAGTCGCCAACCAACTTCTTAATGTCTTATCACGGATTGGTTATCCGAGTGGATTTGTTATTCGTTATATTGAATCCACAGCCGATTTAGGCGAACGGGCTATTGGTACATGGGTTGATCCTAACTCACTCGGTGGTTTGCTAGCAACAGGGGCAGTAATGATTGCACCACAAATCTTTGCCAAACAACCTGTCCTCAAATATCGCTGGTTAACCTTGATCGTATTGGGATTGGTTGTTCTTGCCTTATTATTGACATCTTCACGGTCTTCATTTCTTGCATTTGGTGTTGGCTTGACCGCTATTCTGATTTTGCGGTATCGTCGTTATTTACCCTATGTGGCAATGATTGGTGTGACTTTCTTATTTTTACCCCAAACTCAAACTTACATAGATCGCATCTTCCAAGCCTTTCGCGGTGAAGACCTCGCAACTCAGATGCGTATCGGTGAATGGACAGATTCCCTGAGTCTGATTAGCCGTTATCCTTTTGTTGGCATTGGATTTACAGGCACGCCGACTAATGATGTTTATACCGATGTTGCTAACTTATACCTCATCATGGCAAACCAAATTGGCTTGACAGGGGTCATTTTATTTTTAGTGGCAATGAGTAGCATTTTTTACTACGGGTGGGGTGCGTATCGACAAGCTAAAACTGATCCTGAACTGGATGCCATTCATTTGGGCTTCAATATCGCTTTGCTAACAGCCTTAGTGAATGGGATTGCTGACTTATACTATTTTCGCTTAGACTTTCAGTCATCAATCACTTGGTTTTGGCTGATTATTGCCTTGGCACTGGCAAGTTCACGCTTGGTGCTTACGCGAAAATCAAAAGAATCTACTGTTGAACAAACGTCTTGAATGGGATATTATGCTCCGTCGCTCATATAGCGATTCTATATAACACCAACTTTCCGCTCCACACAGCACACTCGTGTAAAATGGGGCTCCATTCATGGGAAGGAGATAAATCCCTATGAAAAGATCTTATGAGATCCCTGTTGTGTTCCGCGTCATGCCTGATGAAGAAACACAACAAGCGATTGACCAAGTTGTTGCTTGGCTAGAAAACAGTACCGAAGGTGTCGAAGACGCTGGTTCTGTAACCCGTATAGACCGTACCCGCTTGGGTCGTCGTCGCTTGGCTTATGAAATCAAAGGTCAACGTGATGGTTTCTATGTCTTGATCTACGCTACAGTTGATGCACGTCATCTACCAGAATTTGAACTGAATATGCGCCTTTACGAACCTGTATTGCGTTACCTCATTGTTAAAGATGATGCTGTTGTAGCCGTTGCTGAAGAAGAAGTAGTAGCAGACGCACCAGTCGCAGAAGCAACTGAAACAACTGATGTACCTGCTGAAGAAGAAGCAAGCGAAGAAACTGCTTCAGAAGACAGCGCCGAATAATGATCTGCGTTACGTTATAATATACCAAACTTCTAAAATAAGAGTGACATAATATCGATGAGGGAAGGTTATTATGGGGCGTGGATTAAACAAAGTAATGGTTATTGGCAATGTCGGACGTGACCCCGAAATGCGGTATACGCCGAGCGGACGACCCGTTACAAGTTTCAGTGTCGCCACCAGTCGCACATGGACATCTGCGGAAGGTGAACGCCACGAAGAAACAGAATGGTTCAATGTTGTGGCTTGGGGAAATTTAGCCGAAATTTGTAATACACACCTCAGCAAAGGACATCAAGTCTATGTTGAGGGACGCTTACAAACACGCGGGTGGGAAGATGAGTCTGGTAAGAAACACTTCCGTACCGAATTAGTTGCCAACGAGATGATCTTACTTGGGGATCGTGCCGAAACCCAACATCAACCAACCAACGATGAAGATTCAACTGATAACTACGCGTTTTAGCGCAATAAAGTGGAGATAGTAATTATGCCAAGAGATAGAGATAGTCGTAACAACCGAGATGATGATCGTTCAAGTCGTCGCCGTGGTGGCGGTGGTGGTGGTCCACGTCCACGTCCAACACGTCGTCGTGGTCGCCGTTCAGAGTATTGCCCAGAAGGTAAATGCTTTGATTATAAAGATGCTAATACATTAGAACGTTATGTAAATGAAGTGGGTAAAATCAAGCCACGTCGCCAAACAGGTAACTGCGCGCGTTGCCAACGTGAACTCGCTCGTGAAGTTAAGCGTGCGCGTTTCATTGGTTTATTAGCATTCATTTCTAACACCGATCAGTAACATCTCATAGATACTGCAATGAAGGGGCATAGGCAAATGACTATGCCCTCCTTGTATACGATTTACACGGTAAGTTGTGGTATTATGATGCCGTTTTCTAAATATAAGACAACTTGTTTGAAATTTTAGGAGCTATTTTATGGCGAAAAAGCGTCAAACAACCGGTATGCCACGCAAAGACCGGCTAAAAGACGAATCCGCTGAAAATCCCTCTCTTATAGATAATTTACTTGGGAATCCAACATCACGCGTTGAGCGTGACAACGCCCTTAACCAACTGATTCAGCGCTCTGTGGCTGCCATTGTTGGTCTTATTGTGGTTGTCATTGTTGGTATCCTAGTTTACGATTTTGCCGTTGTACCGCAACTCAGCGTTGCGAGTGTTAATGGCGATCGTATTACAGTAGGGGAATTTCGGGATCGGGTTGATTTTGAACGTGCGTTGACCATCCAAAATTATAATCTTCGGATTAGCCAATTGCAACAACAAGCACAAGCCTTTGGCATGGATGTCAACCAACTCGCACAACAAGATCAACAAATTACCCGTTGGGGACAAGAATTACAATCAGATGATATTCTAGGCAATCGCGTTCTTGATGACATGGTCAATGAATTATTGATCCAACAAGAATTTGATGCAGAGAATTTGACCTTAGATGAAACCCAAATCGAATCTGCACGTCAAGGTTTCTTTGGTTTTGATCCAACACAGGTTGCATTAATTGGTACGCCAGCAACTGCAACAATCGTACCAACTGTACAACCAACAGCCTTAGTATCAGCGACACCCAGCCCAACACCGCTTCCCACCAATACACCGACAACTGTTCCTAGCCCAACTGTTGATCCAGAAGCAACCGTTGACGTTGAAGTAACGGCTGATGTTGATGCAGCAGAAGTCACTGAACAACCAACCATCCCACCAACACCAACAACAAGCCAAACAGAAGCCTTCGAGAATTATGAAGAATCTGTTGACTTATTTGAACAAAGTGTGGTTGATGCCGAAGCATCTCGTTCTGGACTCGAAAGTTTCTGGGAACGTGAAGCTGTTCGTATTGCACTCCAAGACAATATGTTTGGTAACATTGAAACAACACTCTATGCCAATGTGCGTCATATCTTGGTAGAAACTGAAGCAGAAGCCAACGAAATCGTTGCTGCATTGCGTGATGGTGAATCATTCGCTTTACTAGCACAAGCGCGCTCAACTGATACAGGTTCAGGTCAACGTGGTGGTGAACTCGGTTGGCAACCTGTTGATTTCTATGTTGCGGAATTTGCGAATGCGATTCGTAACGCTGAAGTCGGCGTATTGCAAGACCCTGTAGAAAGTGAATTTGGTTATCACATCATCCAAGTGATTGATACCGAAGAACGTGATGTTGAAGGTCAAACAGTTGACCAATTGCAACAATCACGCTTCTCGACATGGTTGCAAGATCGTCGTGAAGCTGCCGAAGAAGCGGGTGAAATTACCATCAATGATAACTGGCCTAGCTTCTTAAACTAAGAATATCGATTTGTTGAACGAAAGAGGATATCCTATTAAGGTATCCTCTTTTTCGTATAGTGAATACAATAACTGACGTTTCACCACTGCTCTAATTCCTACATTGTCAACTTTCACCGCTCTATCTTATAATAGCCTCATGAATGAAAAACATATTGCACAACTTGAAGCTCAATTAGAATTACTGGTCGAAGGCACATTCACCAACTTATTTCGCAAACGTATCACGGCTCACGATATTGCGATGAAATTGGCGCGTAGCCTAGAAAATACACTTCGCTATGCCCATGATAGCGATGATATGCGCCCAATTGCGCCTGATGCGTATACTATCCAATTGCATCCACAAATTCATCAAAAATTAAGCCAAAATAGCCCACAACTCTTAACATCGCTTAGTCAACATATTGTTGATTTAGTTGCTCAATCAGGGTATCGTCTCAACGTACAACCTGTTGTTCAACTCGTAGCAGATGATAAACTCGCTGTAGCTGAGGTTGAAGTCGAAGCGCTGCACACTACAGAGGGACAAAACACAACGCAATCAATGCAACCAATTCTAGCACCTAAACAACAAGCGCCTAAAAATCCACAACTTATCATTAATGAGGGTGAGCGCATTATTGAACTTAAAGGCTCACTTTTGAATGTTGGACGCGCTGATGATAACCATATTATTTTAGATGATCCCTTTTGTTCACGGCATCATCTGCAATTACGTCTGCGGTTTGGATCATATACCTTATTTGATGTTGATAGTAGGGCAGGCACAACAGTTAATAATATCCCTGTTGCAGAACATCAGTTACAATCAGGCGATGTTATAAAAATTGGGCATACGCAATTGGTCTATCTAACACACTCTGATAAATCAAACACAAATAGCACCACACAATCACTAGACCCTGTTATCTTTTAGGATTCATATTGGATTTAGCACTCATACTTTTTATTTTACGCCTCATATCAGCAGCCTTATTGATGACTCTATTAGGCGCACTTTTTGTTGTTTTATGGCGCGATTACTCTAGTGCTGCGAACCATGCAGACGTGCAACGACGTGTCTATGGGCAATTGATTCGGCTTATTCAAGTCGATGATATGTTTGCGCCAACAGGAGATACTTATCCGCTAAGACCGCTCACAAGTATTGGACGCGCTCCCACCAATGCGATTGTCATTAAAGATGATTTTTCGAGTAGTGAACACGCTTTAGTGAGTCTCAAAAATGGACGTTGGTGGTTGGAAGATCGTAATAGCCGTAATGGTACACTGCTCAATGGCGAAACCGTATCAACGCCGACTATTGTAACTGATAGTGATATTGTGAGTATCGGTAACAGTCATTTCAAATTATCGTTTGACCACTGAACTCAGTATCACAGTCGTATCGTTTGTCGCGTCAAACCAAATTTTCTAAAATTATGGATATGAATAGCAGCTACTATTTAAAATAGTGAAAGTGTTCTTTTATGGATTTAGGATTACAAGGCGCGAAGGTACTCGTCACGGCAGCCAGTAGTGGCTTAGGCGCAGCAACGGCACGTCAATTTAGCTTGGAAGGCGCACAAGTTGTCATTAATAGCCGTAGTCTCAATAAACTCCAAGCAACTGCCCGTGCCATTAACGAAGAAACAGGAAATGCAGTCTTTACACATGCTGCCGATGTATCTGACCCTGCATCAGCAGCAAAATTGATTAGTAACGCAGTTTCTATTATGGGTGGTTTAGATATTCTTGTAACCAATGCAGGTGGACCTCCTGCTGGCACATTTGAAACATTTGATTATGAGGATTGGCGATCAGCAACTGACTTAATCTTACTCAGCACAGTTAACTTAATTAAATATGCGCTGCCTCATCTTAAAAAATCTCAGCGTGCATCGGTACTGGCAATCGTATCGATTGCTGCTAAAGAACCTGTCGAAAACCTGACACTCTCGAATACGATTCGTCCTGCGGTGGTTGGTTTGACAAAAACCTTATCTTTTGAACTGGGTGAACAAGGGATTCGCTTCAACAGTATCCTCCCCGGTATCACTGAAACAGCACGCGTCGATCATTTGATGATAGCACGCGCTGAGAAGAATAATACAGACCCTGATACCGAACGCTCAAAAGCAGCACAATCAATTCCCATGAAGCGGCTTGGCAAAGCAGAAGAATTTGCGAATACAGCCGTTTTCTTATGCTCGCCAGCCGCAGGGTTCGTCAATGGTATTGGCATGCTCGTTGATGGTGGTGCTAGCAAAGCAACACTTTGACGCAGATGATATTAAAATAGTAATTTTACTATTGTACACCCATCCCAAACAAGCTATTTAAGAAGGCATAAACATCAACTTTCTGGTCAATAACTTTTGCTGTTGGCTTGCCCATCCCATGACCAGCCTTCGTATCAATACGTAATAAGATGATGTTGCTATCTGCATTGGCAGCTTGTAACGCGGCTGCAAACTTCTTCGAGTGCATCGGCACAACACGATCATCATGGTCAGCAGTCATAATCAATAAGGGCGGATAATCAATGCCTGCTTGGATATTATGGAGCGGTGAATACGCCATCAAAAATTTGAAATGGTCTTCAGCTTTATTCGCATCGCCATATTCTGATGTCCAATAACGCCCTGCGGTAAAATGCTGAAAACGCAACATATCAATGACAGGAACATGGCATAAAACCGCGCCATATAAATCTGGGCGTTGCACCATACAAGCAGCAACTAATAATCCGCCATTACTGCCCCCTTCAATCGCTAATTTCTCGCTCGATGTATACCCATTTTCAATCAAATATTCGGCTGCACCGATAAAATCATCGAATGTATTTTGCTTCTTATCGAGCATCCCATCCAAGTGCCATTTTTCGCCGTATTCACCACCACCACGTAAATTGGTGACAGCATAAATGCCCCCATTTTCGAGCCATACTGGAATATGTGACGCATATCCCGGTGATAAGCTAACGTCATAACCTCCGTAACCATATAGAATCGTTGGATTATCGTCATTGAGTGTGATTCCCTTTTTCATCGTGATAAAAATAGGGACTGTTGTGCCATCCTTGGACGTGAAAAATACCTGTTTGGTTTCATATTGATCTGCATCAAAAGAAGGAGCAGATGCTTCAAAAAATGGACTTAATGTCCCTGATTTGAAATCGTATTTAAGGATATTCAATGGTTGCAAATATGAGGTAAACGGAATGAAAATCTCCGTATCTTCTGCATTCGATAAATACCCCGCCCACGCCATCGTAGAGCCTATACTTGGTAAATCAATATCATGGGCGAATGTGCCATCTTTATCGAACACCTTTACAATATGATGGGCATGGTGCATATAGGTTACGACAAATTGATTATTCGCCACTGTAACACCCTGAATGACATCATCGGATTCAGGGATGATGTCTTTCATCTCACTTGGGTTGTTAAGGTCAACCGCGACAACGCGTTTATTGGGGGCATTTTTTGTAGTGACAAGATAAAAAATACCATCATCATTGAAGACATAAGCGTAACTGGCATCGAGTGCATCATACAGACGAATAAAATCACCATCGTTACCAATTTCACGATAATACAGACGATTGAATACAAATGAATCGCCACTAACATAAACAATTAGATATTTATCATCATGTGTGACTTGGGCTGACAAATTAACACCTGTTAAGTCAGGATGCTCATAAATGAAACTATCATCTGCTTGGCTTGTGCCTAATCTATGAAAAAATAATTGATGCGATACAGCTTGATTGCCTTCACCTGCATCAGATACATCATCAGGAAACCGTGAATAATAAAATCCTGATTGATCTTTACGCCACGATGCCGATGAAAACTTAATATTAGTTAAAACGTCATCTAAATCTTCACCTGTATCAACATCCCTAATCTTAAATGTGCGCCAATCCAAACCACTTTCTGAGAGGGCATACATTAAATAGCGTCCATCAGATGTGGGTTGCCAATCAACCAATGCAACCGTACCATCGTCACTGAGTGTGTTAGGGTCGATTAAAACGCGGACTTCACCATCACTTTCTTGTACATAGAGTGTTGGTTGTGCTTGTAAACCGTCATTTTTAGTGAAAAATAAACGTGTTCCTGATTGTCGCGGCATCCCATATTTCGGATAATCCCACACTTCTGTTAACCGTGCCTTAAAATGTTCATGCCCTGATAAACTGGATAACATTTCTTCCGCGAAATCGGCTTGATTTTGCGTCCATGCTATTGTTTCTTCTGAATCAGCATCTTCTAACCATCGATACGGGTCTTGTACTTGCTTGCCAAAGAAATCATCAATAACATCATCTTTACGAGCAGATGGATACTCTAATTTACCAAACATGCGCTTATCCTCTAAAATTAAATACTCAGTTGTATGTCTTTGCTACACAATTATATAATGTGAGACGATTATTGCATGTAACCAATTGAAACAACGATCTCATTGAAGGAGTGCTGAATGTCTGAAACAGTCAAACTCGCCGTGATTGGTGGCTCAGGATTATACGATTTGCCAGAAATTACTGATATGCAAGCCCATGATATTGATACACCCTTTGGTAAACCAAGTAACCCAATCATGATTGGCACACTAAAGGGGCATAAAATAGCATTTCTTGCGCGTCATGGCTCAGGTCATATCCTCAGCCCTGCGCTTGTACCACAACGTGCGAATATTTATGCACTCAAATCGCTAGGTGTTCGCTTTATTGTATCTGCTAATGCCTGTGGTAGCTTACGCCAAGTAATTGCACCGGGGCATATCGCACTCCCTGACCAACTCATTGATTATAATATTGGTACACGCGAACGCTCATTTTTCAATGAAGAAGGGCTCATTGCCCATGTATCAGTTGCTGATCCATTTGATGATTATCTACGTCAACAACTTTCCGTAGCGCTCAATCATGTTGGCGCAACGGTGCATGATAAAGGCACATTTTTAATTGAAGATGGTCCGCGTTTTGCAACCCGTGCCGAAAGTCATATGTTCCGTGCATGGGGCTGTGACCTCATTGGTATGACGGCTGCACCAGAAGCATTCTTAGCGCGTGAAGCTGAAATGGCATATGCTTCAATAGCTCATGTGACTGATTATGATTCATGGCATGAAGATGAAGAACCTGTATCAGTAGAAATGGTGCTGAAAACGGTATCTGCAAATGTCGATTTTGTTAAAAAAGCATTGCGCCATTTGATTGATATAATTGATCTTGATACCGAAACGCCATCGCATACCGCTCTACAAATGGCAATCACCACGCAACCATCAGCCATCACCGAACAAGCCAAGCAACGCTTATATCATGTTGTAAAGCGTGTTCTTAACTTATAAACCGAGCCAAGCAAAGGTCACATCAGTGGCGGATACAATGTCTTACTTACAACGTGGTGATAGTACATCGCGCACAGAACGCTTTCTTCTCCTGCTATCAGGATGTTTTCTCTTAGTAAATTTCGTTGCTCTGGCAATGGTTCAACCGAATGGGATTGGTAACTGGTGGCATCTTGTTGCATGGGGAGCGTGCGCCGTAATCGGAACACGCTTGCTGGATTACTATTTGCCTAATCGTGATCCACTTATTTTTCCGATTGTAATGTTGATGACAGGTTGGGGTATCGTCCTCATAGATCGTCTTGCACCCACTTTTGCAGATCGACAATCAATTTGGCTTGTTGTTTCACTTGCTGCGATGATCTTTAGCGCAGCATATAGCCCCTTGTTGCGTTGGATACGGGCATATCGCTATCTCTTATTGATTGGCGGTATCATCTTGCTCCTGAGTACGATTTTACTCGGTAGTAACCCATCAGGTATTATCGGATCACCGCAATTATGGCTTGGATTTGGTAATATTTTCTTCCAACCTTCTGAAGCCTTAAAAGTGATACTAGTTGCCTTTTTAGCCAGTTATTTATCCGAGCAATATCCAGCCATGCGCGCACAATCCAAACTGAAAGTCGGCAATGAACGGGCATGGCTTTCACCGCGCATCTTAGGACCTATTATCTTAATGTGGAGTTTGAGCATCATCATCGTTGTTTGGCAACGTGATTTAGGAACAGCAGCTATATTTTTTGCTGTGTTTCTCATTCTTCTCTACGCAGCCAGTGGGCAGATGATGATTTTGTTAGGCGGTAGTGTTTTACTGAGCATCGCAGGGTTTGTTGCCTATAATCTGTTCAGTGTGGTTGAATTGCGTGTTGATATTTGGCTCAATCCTTGGGCAGAAGCTAATGGACGTGCCTATCAAATTGTACAAAGTTTGATGGCATTTGCAGCAGGCGGTATATTCGGTGAAGGCATTGGGCAAGGCTCACCAACCTATATTCCTGTTGTCCATTCTGATTTTATCTTCTCGGCACTTGCGGAAGAATATGGTTTGTTAGGAGTGCTTCTTCTAATCGCACTCATTGCTATATTTATCATGCGGGGTTTAAGAATTGCTGTTCAACATCAAAATCGTCCGTTTTATGCCTTACTTGCAATTGGTCTCAGTATGTTAATTGCGGTACAGAGCTTGCTCATTATGGGTGGTGTTCTCAAATTATTGCCCTTAACAGGTGTGACCTTACCCTATATGAGCTATGGCGGAAGTTCGCTACTTATGAGCTTCATTATTGCAGGCTTGCTCCTACGATTATCGGCAGAGGTGCAATAATGGCATTTACAAGAGAAATCTCACGCTTAATGTTTGGGGTATTGATTGCTTTTTTTATAGTCATCGCCTCAGCTAGTTATTGGGCAATTGTGGGTGCAGATAGTATCTTATTGCGTGATGATAATCCGCGACTCGTGGAAGCCCTAGCACGCATTCAACGCGGTTCAATCTATGATCGTTCTGAAACATTACTCGTTGAAACAATCACTGAAGCGAATGAAACAATTTCACGTAGATATTATCATCCTGAAGCCTATTCTATATTAGGCTACTATAGCTTACGCTATGGCACAGCAGGGGTTGAAGCTGCATTTGATGCCTTACTCAGTGGTGCAACAACGACAACACCGTCTGCGCGTGTCATTCAGCAAGACCTGCTTCACCGCCCTCAACAAGGCTCAGATATACGCCTTACACTCGATATTGATGTCCAACAAACCATCATTAACGCGATGGAAGGGTCTCAAGGGGCTGCCGTTGTGCTGAGTGTACCTGATGGCGCAGTATTAGGTTTTGTGAGTTTGCCGACATATGATCCCAATCTACTTGATGATGAATGGGAACAACTCATTGAAGCACAAGGTAATCCGTTTTTTAATCGTGTTCTACAAGGACAATATCAACCGGGGGGGATGCTGCAAACACCCTTAATGGTAGCGGGGATTTTGTCTCAACAACCTTTTGATATTGTGACAGCCGATGCCAATCGCCCTGTACCCGTAGATGATATGCAAGTTGGCTGCGCCCTAGAACCTGAATCCCCTGATTTGACCTATACGGAAGCCTATGCCTATGGGTGTCCGTATCCATTTGCATTATTAGCACGCGAACTCAGCACAGAATCCTTGCAAAATATTTTTGGCGCATTTCAACTCACTAATCCACCAACAATTGCAGGATTTAATACAACTGCTTTATCGCCAGAAATCACTGAAACGCCCCAAGCCAATCTCGAACCTAACTTGATTGAAGACATTGTTGGACAAGGTGAACTTACCATTAATCCATTAGGGATGGTCACAATTGCTGCTGCTGTTATCAATGCTGGTAATGCTCCCCAACCGTATATTTTAGATAGTTATCGTACCAATGATGAAACATGGCAACGCAATCCCATAACACTAACATCAACGCCCTTAATGACGGCTAATGCTGCCCGTCGATTACGTGAACTGATGAATAATAATGTGCGTATGGGGGCATCCATGTTAGCAGCACGTCCTGATTTAATGATTGGTGGACATAGTGCGCTGGTCATTTCGGGTGATGAAACACAATCATGGTTTATGGGTTATGTATCATTGAGCGATCAACGCGGGGTAGCAATTGCGCTTATCCTTGAAGATACAGACAATGCAACCGATGCAGCAGCAATTGGGGGCATCATTTTAGAAAGTGCTGCTCATGCTTTGCAACAACCCATCGATTAAATGTATAGCTACCATAAGGTCTCATGATGAAAAAATGGATTGATCCGATACCTGTAACCGTACCGCAAGCACTCCACGATAGTATCGGCGGGCATTGGCTTGTTGCTGAACACCTTGTACGGCGTAACATAACAAACATCGAAGTTGCCCAGCAATTTTTATCACCCGATGCCTATCAACCGACATCAGCGAATGCGTTTCCTGATATGGATAAAGCGGTCACACGATTACAATCCGCGATCAAAAATAAACAACACATTCTTGTATGGGGCGATTTTGATGTAGATGGACAAACATCCACTGCATTATTGGTTTCTGGCTTACGTGATTTAGGGGCAAATGTTCACTATCATGTTCCCAACCGTTTCACAGAAGGGCATGGCATTCATTTGCCGACCCTCAAAACGCTACTAGATGGCGGTATTGATCTGCTCCTAACCTGTGATACAGGCATCGCAGCCCACGAATCAGTTGACCATGCTATGCAACGTGGCATTGATGTCATTATTACTGACCATCACGCATTACCGCAAAAGCTACCTCATGCTTATGCCACCATCAATCCCATGTTACTGATAGAAGGTCATCCATTACGAGAATTACCCGGTGTGGGTACTGCCTATAAATTAATCGAAGCCCTCTATGGCGCACAATCAAGTGAACACTTGCTTGATTTAGTTGCAATGGGCATTGTGGCGGATGTCATGGTGCAAGTTGATGATACGCGCTATTTATTACAACGTGGCTTAGAAGTTCTACGGAATGCCCCGCGTGCTGGTATTAAAGCCATGATGGAACGGGTTGATATTAATCCGCAAGATTTGACCGAAACTGATATTGGTTTTTCACTTGCACCGCGTCTTAATGCCATTGGTCGCCTAGAAGATGCTAATCCTGCGGTGGATTTGTTGACCACAAGCGATCAAGCACGCATTACCGAATACGTGAATCAACTCGAAGGTCTCAATCAAAAACGTAAATACTTTACGAAACAAGTCTATGCTGCTGCTCAACAACAAATTCAATCAGATGAATCCTTGCTTAAATATGCTGCGCTGGTTATAGCAGGGGAATCATGGCATACAGGAGTCGTTGGCATTGTCGCTAGTCGCCTTGTTGAAGATTATAATTGTCCAGTGATTGTTTTATCAGAGAATGACGGTATTTTGCGCGGTTCTGCTCGGTCAGTGGCAGGCGCAAACATCGTTGAAGCGATTGGTTCGCAAGCCTCTTTGCTCAATGGCTATGGCGGACATAATATGGCAGCAGGTTTGAGTATGGATAGCGACCAGCTCTATATTTTTAGACGTGGCATATCAGGTGTTGTACGTGAAATGCTCTCAACTGCTGAGATTGATCCTAAATTGCCGATTGATGCTTACCTCGATTTTGAAGAAATTAATCTCGAATTTGCAAATGACATCGGACGTTTAGCTCCATTCGGTAATGGTAATCCACCCTTAACCCTAGCCACCAAAAATGTGCGCGTCAAAAGTCGTCGTACAATGGGCAGTCGTGCCGATCACCTTGATTTACGCTTAGAAGACCAAGCAGGCAATGAGCAACGTGTTGTCTGGTGGTTTGGGGATATTAATGCACTGCCTGAAGGCTATTTTGATATTGCATATACTGTTCGTACCAATGTTTTCAAAGGTAAACGTGAAGCAATGGTCGAATGGCTTGATAGCCGACCTGCTACCGATCAACCAATTGATATTACCACCCGTAAACGCTACCAAGTGCTTGATTATCGCCAGAATCCATCTCCTGAAAAACAACTTGAGCAAGTTCTAAATCAATATGATGATACGATTATCTGGTCAGAAGGGCGTGGACAATCTATTGATGGCGTAAGCCGTTATCTACTTGAACCATCGAAAACACTCATTGTCTGGACGCAACCTTCTGATGTCATTACATGGCATAGTGTTCTTAATACCGTGCAACCTGAAACCCTAATTTTATTCGGGCAAACACCTTCAATACAGACAGCTAAAGCACTCATAACAGATGTGATCGGTTTAGGGAAATATGCGTATAACAATAAAGCAGGGATTATTTATCTATCGGAGTTAGTTGCTTTGACAGCACAATCAGAATCAGCAATCCTTGAGACTATCAAATGGGTATCTGCGAACACAGAAATGAAATTCCATCACGAAGCAGATGATTTATTCTACATTCGTATGAACCCTGAACAATCTACAGCGCGTGATACAAAGCAGTTATCCCTCATCATCAAAGAGATAACTGCTTATCGAGCGTATTGGATGAAACAGCAATTTTAGCTCACTTGCGCTGACTTTTTGCCAAGTATTTCGTCAAATGTATCCAAAATGCGATCCGCAATCTTAGACCAAGCATACTCTTTTGCGAGGGTGGCAGCTTCTTTGCCCATGTTGCTACTGAGAGCATCATTCGTGACAATTTCTGTGATGCGTTTAGCAATCGTTTCAGGTTCACGCACAGGCACAAGATAGCCTGTTTGCGAATCCTTAACCAGATAACTCAATCCACCAACATTTGATGCAATTACAGGTGTTCCTGTCGCCATTGCTTCTAGTGCGACCATTCCAAATGATTCATAATCTGATGGCATCACAACAACAGTTGCGGCTGCATAATATGTTGGTAAGACTGTTTGATCTTTTGCTCCAACAAATAACACCACATCAGATAAGCCATGTTGTTCTGTGAGTTTTCGCAAGCGTTGCATCTCACTATCTTGTGTATCATTGGGGTCACCACCGATAACAATAAAACGAGTTTGCTCTAGCACATCAGGAGCATCATGCTTGATGACATCAAGCGCATTAATGATGCTATCAATCGCTTTGAGTGGCTCAATCCGTCCTACAAAAAGCAAAATCTTATGACGAGAATCAAGACCTAGCGCTCTTTTAGCTGCTAATTGCGATGTTGGATAAAATCGTTCTGTATTGACTCCCGGTGGCACAATCTGAATCTTACGGCGATTGGTGCGATACAACCAAATAAGTTGAGAATGCTCGGCAGGAGTTGCAGCAATAATGCGATCAGCCCAAGCGACAATATCAACTTCTGTGCGAATACGTTGATCGGGTAAGATTGAATTATGGCTCAAGATGCGCTGTTTCATTTGCCCCAATGTGTGGAACATATGCACAAACGGTATCCCCCATGATTCTTTGAGTTTTTGCCCCACCCAACCACTCAGCCAATAGTGACTATAGACAATATCATATTTGACATTTTTACGTGTTGTAAATGCCATCACACGGGCTGTAAATTGTGATAGATAAGGATAGATTTCATCAGGTTTCAATGACTGAACAGGACCTGCTGTTACATAAATTACACGCACATTTTCACCAATGCCATTATCAATTTCAGGTTCATCAAAGCTGCTGCGCCGTGTGAAAATATCGACGGCAATGCCTCGTGAGCCTAACTCTTGTGCGAGTTCACGGATATAAACATTCATACCCCCTGTTTTTTTACCACCCATGGGTGCGAGAGGGCTTGTATGCACACTGATAATCGCTAAACGTCGTATCATAGTAGTTTACTCAACCCTGTAATTTGGCTTGAAGATTGTAGATTTCTGTATTTTGACCACCCATACGATATTTATATTGCTCATCGCCACGGAGAAAATCAAATATCTCACGTCCATTTTCAATTGCATGTTCGATGTTATACGATAGCAAAATGATACCGGGGCTTAACGCTGCTGCTTTTTGAGGATCTAAACCAGAATTGTAGACTAAAATCTGATTGTTATAATCAAAGTTGACATAGGCAGCGACAGCATCACCTGTTACTTCTAGGAAATTTAATTGCAACCAACCAGCTTGTGCAGCAGCAGGTACAATTGACTTGAAGAAAGCAACATGCTTTTCATTTTCTAAGAATTGGGCTTTTTCAGGATGGCTTGATGCCATTAATGAGAGAAATTTATCAATTTCTGCATCAAGATCATGCTCATCAGTGACAATATACCAATTTAATGAATCGCCTGCACCTTTTGCACGGCGCAATTTACGCTGAACTTCTTTTCGTTCTTTTTTGTCAAGTAATTCAAGATAGCCATCAAATGAATCTGGTAATTCAATCACAGGGCAAACTTCTTGGACACTGGTTTCTGTCACAAATCCTTTTTCACTTAATAGATTTGGGAGCATTGTATATGTTGCTGATTGTGCTGGAATATTACACCAATCAAGAGCATCATAATGATCTTTAGCGTCAATCAATGCACTTGTTAAGGCATCATAAACAGCATCACTGTTGTCTCGATCAATAATTAAATCAACATAATCCGTTACATCTTCACACCCAATCAGGTGAACAATGCGTTGACCATCAACTTCAACAATAAATAATGGGGCAATACCTTGGAGCATATCACGATCATCACGGATTGTTAAAATCCATAACTCACCGGGTTGATAAGCTTTCCACCAATGATAGTGCCATTCATATGTGCTAAAAGGGGTATCAGTGATACTGCGTTTGACTAGCGCATTCCATTCATCATGAAGTGCATCAAAAACATCAACACTGTTAAAAGTATCAACTTTCACAGGGCTTACTTTCTTGTCAGCTATTGCGGATAAATAACAAATAATTGCAATATAAAGTTACCAAAGGCTCGTGAGCCTCATATTAGACACACATCAGAAGTTTATTCTTACTAATTCTACCCAATTACCCGATAAGATGACTAAACACTAAGGGTTTTCTAAATTTTGGATCTTTATCTCATTCAGCAATAGTCTCACAGCTATACCCTCTATGAGAATCATTCAATTGGCGTATCGTCAGTATTACCCCATTCTTTCCAAGAACTATCGTAAACGCGCCCAGTCGTAATACCAGCCATCCGCAGTGCTAATAAACCATAACTCGCTGATACACCAGAGTTACAATATATGACTACATCGTCGCTACTATCTGTGATGCCGCGTTCTGCAAAAATTTGTTTGAGTTCATCAGGCGATTTGAGTGTGCCTTCTTCCGTGAGAAATATTTTTCGGGAAGCATTCATTGCTTGTGGAATATGTCCTTTGCGTCTTGCGCGTGACGTTGTACCTACGTATTCAGCAGGAGAACGCACATCCAGTAAATGCTGTACACCTGCCTCAATATCAGCCCGCATTGCAACCAAAGCTGTATTAACCCGAGGTGTAAATAAGGCTGATTCAACCTGTGGAACGTTGCTGCTTGTTGGATAATGATTGGCTTGCCACGCTTGCCATCCACCGTCAAGCACTGCGACATTTTCATGCCCATAATATTGTAATGTCCACCAAAAACGGGCAGCAAACATGCCACTTGCATCATCATAAACAATCACCTGCGTATCATCACCAATCCCTAAGCGCCCCATTAAGATAGCGTAGCGCTCAGGATTTGCCACATCATAAGTCGCAGACTCAGGCTCTACGATGTCAGTTGTCCAATCTACAAAAACAGCATTCGGAATATGTGATGCCATATAATCTTCATGATGGCTAAAATAATGAGGTGCTGGTTCACTCGCAGGTAATACACGCCCACGAATATCCACAATTCTTAAATTATCATCTTGTAAATGCTCATTTAACCACTGAGGCGATACAATCAAGTTAGCCATCTTCAGCATTTCCTATCTCTAAAAGTAAATCAATAAGGGTATTTAAGTCTTGGTTTTGACCACGTTCCACCGCTTGTTCAAAACTATCTTTTGATAACAGAGATTCTACGGTGTTCAAAGCATTTCTAACTCGATCAAGCTGTTGAAATTTTGCTTTATGAGTGAGTGCTGCGGATAAACATTCTATATAGGTTACAATGTTAAGTAAGTGTTCTTGATACAGCAACATAGCAAAATAACCAATTCCTTCTGCCTTGGTATCGTTCATGTTTGTGGATTTTACGCCCTCCAACCCCAATATAAAAGCAGCTTTTGCTTCATGTATATCATGTTCAATCAAAAAGCTACCAAGCCGAATTTGGGCGTGACTCAACATGCCAGTATTATTATGTATTTGAGCAATGTTGATAGATTGCTTCATGTAAGAAATAGATATATCAACATGACCGAGTGTATATTCTGCTACTGCTAATTCATTTAAAATCACCATTTGTGCGCGTGTGTTTTTCAGTTGTAGAGCATATTGTAATGCTTCTAATCGCATTTCAATTGATTTATCATAATCTCCCTCAGATTGTTCAATAAATGCAAGATTGTGTAATGAAGATATTAATCCACTGTGATCATTTAATCGTCGACGAATTTCTAGTGCTTTCTGATAATAGTCAAAGCCTTCACTTGATCGACCAATGAGTTCCATTGCCATCCCTAAATTATTGTAGGCTTTTGCAATTTCAACTTCATCACCGGTAATTAACATGACTTCAAGACATTTATGGAAGTAGGGTAGTGCTTCCTCCGTGCCATATTGCTTGTTATATATTAGACTCATGTGCATATAAACAGTTGCAACATAAAACCAATCTTCATGAGCTTCTAGAATCGGTAAACTCTCTTGTAGCAATTTCAACGTACCCTCAAGTTCATTGCGCCTGTATCCTAATTCACCAAGATTGTTCTTAACCTTAGCAGCGCCATACTCATCATTAACGCTTTCAAATAATACTAGCGCATCATTGAGTGCTTCTTGTGCTTCATCATATAAAGCTAATCTAATTGCAATTTGTCCCTTTAAATGGTGAAAGTCTGCTAATTCTTGATCCTCATTATTCACCTGTAAATCGGTTTGTAGCGTAATCGCTAATTGAACTAATTCATAAGCCCGAGTTGGATCATAGACCCTTAAATACTGTGCGCCGCGTATGGAATAATAACTTGTTTTTTCTAAATCGTTTGATGCCAAGTAATAATCAGCTAAATCTGAATAGAATCGCTCAAGGTCGTCCTCATATACGGTCTCAATTGCAGATGCAATTTGTTGATTGATTCGCTTATGCGTTTTACTATCCAGCTCGCTAATCACATACTCACGAATTTTATCGTGAATAAATTGCCATTGCTCACCATTGATACCAAAGATAGCGAATTCATCACATATTTGTAACCAAGTATCTATCTCTAAATTTGGATGAATATGCTCAATAATTTTCGTGTCAATCTGTCTACCGAAAATACTACTCACTTGAATAGGATAAATTGCCCAGTCAGGCAACTTTGCCATACGTCGTTGAATAACATTTTTTATCCCACCAGAAAATATCTGTGCAGGTAATGTTGATAAGCCAATGTTGGCAATTTGCCCGACTTCTTCTGCTAAAGCTCTAACAACTTCAACCAAGAAAAAGGCATTGCCTTCCGATTCTCGCTTGAGTAATTCTAAAACACCCTCGTTATTACCTTGTTGTCCTAACATTGCCATACTCAAAGATCTGATATTCTTATCTGATAGACGGTCAAGTACCATATGTTCCATCGGTAATTGACTCGCCAAATGAGGGGCTTCATCATTACGGTAATTGCCAACAATCATGACACGGTCACGACCTAAATTGCCTAAAACTGCCTCTAAGATTTCAATATCTTCGCTAGCCCACTGTAAATCTTCCAAGAAAATTAAAAGCGGGGTATGTGTCGATGCCTCTTTAATCATTGTAGCGAGTAAGAGCGGTAAACGCCTTCTAATGCTATCGTCAGGTAATGTAGTTGGGACAATATCGCGTTCCAATAATTCGCTGATGTCAGGCACGAATAATGCTAAGATTTCTGCATCATTATCACTAATATCATTAATCAGCAATAATTCAGGGATAATATCGCTCCAAATTTTGTAAGCGAGATTATTTTGTGTCACAGCTTGTCCACGTAATACCATGATGCCTTGTACCAGTGCAAAAGCACGTAATTCATCCATTAAGCGTGTTTTACCAATACCACTTTCACCACCAATAAGTATGCTTTGACTGCTATAATCAAGCATCTTTTGCAATGTATCTTTCAAAACACGGACTTCTGCTTCTCGTCCCACAAATGTTGAAGCAACAAGGAAACTCTCACGGATGTCTTGTGTTTCTAAAGGCAATTCAATCTCAACAGCCCTTGCAATTGCCTGCATCGTATCCATCGCTGATTGATAACGATCCTCAGGGTTTTTGCTTAATAAACGCATAATAACACTTGATAAAGCATCATCTAAAAGCGCATCATTAAAGGTTGGTATATCTAATAAAACCTGTTGAATGAGTTGCGAGGGTGTATCATGTGGAAAAGGGTAAGTCCCCGTCAGTATTTGATAGGCTAAAACACCAAATGAGTATAAATCAGACTGTCTTGAAGGAGCTTTACCTTGTAATATTTCTGGGGCGAGGTATGCCAACGTTCCAGCCGTGCCTGCATATGCTGTGCTATATTTAGCATCGAGTGCCAGCCCAAAATCCAAGACCTTTAACATATCATTCGCTACAAGTATGTTTGCAGGTTTAAGATCACGATGGATAATACCACGTTGATGCAAATAACGAAGTGCTTGTAAAATGTCGATCAAATATTGCACACGCTTAATGAGCGGTTTATTCATAACACAATCGGTGATGGCAACACCGTCATCAATTAAATCCATCGTAAAAAATGGCGTGTCTTCCTCATCAAAACCATAATCCAGCACACTAATAATATTCGGATGTCGTAATGATGCTAATGTACTGAATTCATGTGCCAAAACATCATTATGGCTTGCTGTCGCCGTTGAATGTGTAATGATGTCAATATTCTCTTGAGGTACAGTCACTTTTTTTAGTGCAAGAGTTTGTCGATGTAATCGGTCATAAGCTCTATAAACAGCACCCATGCCACCTTGACCAATTAAAGAATGTATTTGGTAGCGATTTTTGATGAGTAGTGTCATTTGTAAGCATTTGCTCCTTCTTTTACAACTCAAATTGTCTAAATTAAGGTTGTAATTTGCCTGCACGTTCTGATTGTCGTCTACCCCATATGATTTTATCATCTAAAATCTTAATTGTTATATCCGTTGTAACTGTCACTTGGCACGATAACCGAGGATACCCAAATTGAGATGCTAACTTATCATGCCAATGATTGGGCGAAGGCTCACCTATCTCAATCCAAACCCCACAAGTCGCACAAATACCTCGTCCACCGCAGTTGACGCTCTGTGTGAGAATTGTATAAGGAGAAAGACCTGATTCGAGTAAAGATTCTCGTAAATTTGCCCCACTTTCGACTTTTATTGTAGCAGTCTTTTCATTCGTGAGGACAGTAATAATGGGCATTAGATCATCCTTTCATTTAAAATTAACTATACCCAAAAATACTTAGAGGATATTTAGTGTAAAGTTATACAACTTTCCGCTACACTAATAATAATCATGTTTATTTGAATTAGGACTGTATAAATGCAACTACCATTATTCCCACTTAACTCAGTTCTTTTTCCGGGAATGCCCCTTCGCTTACACATCTTTGAAGACCGTTACAAAGAAATGATTAATGAATGTGTAGATAACAAAACACCATTCGGGGTTGTTCTCATTAATGTTGGGTCGGCTGAAGGCGGTCCTGTTGCCAAACCCTATATGGTTGGTACAACGGCACATATTACCCAAGTGCAGCGTTTACCCTATGGACGATTGAATATTTTGGCAGTCGGACGAGAACGTTTCAAAATAAATGCGCTTGATGCTTCATCAAGATCATTTTTGCAAGGTGATGTGGATATGCTGCCATTAATTAGCATGAATCAAGCAACACTCACAAATGGAGCGAAGAAGTTAAGCCCATTATTGCAACGCTACCTAACATCATTGAGTGATGCAGGGCAGGTACAGTTTGATAATGAACAACTTCCTGATGATCCGATGGCACTCATTTATTTATCGGCAATGTTGTTACAATCTGAAGATGATGTGAAACAAGATATTTTAGAATCTGTTGATACCTACGAGCTACTGAAAAAATTGCTGCGTATTTATCATAAAGAAGTGGCTCTCATTGATATTTTGTTATCACCACCGCAACTTGAACAAGATAACGACACACCATTTTCTTTAAGCTAATGCTTAGGTGGCATCGGAAAAAATGCAGATGTCTTGGCAATATACTCAGCATACTCAGGTTTTCTCTTTTTGAGACTATTTTCCAACATAGGGACACCTGATACACGCATCAAGAAGAATGTCATCACAAGTGGACTAAATATAGTCCACCAAGCCCCAACAGCTAATGCAAACACATAAAATCCCCACCATTGCACCGCATCACCAAAATAATTAGGATGCCGTGTATACCGCCATAATCCTGTATTCAATACCTTACCTTCATTTTGAGGATTATTTTTGAAGCGCATCAATTGCCAATCTCCGATACTTTCAAAGAAAAATCCAATGCTCCAAATTCCGAAAGCAATTATATCAATCAATGAAACTGTTGTTGTAGATTGTTGTGCGCCAAGCAAGGGGGCTGAAACAATCCACATGATGACCCCCTGCAACATAAACACGCGAATATAACTCAACCACCACCACTTTTGTCCTTCTTCTTCACGCCATTTCTGATAACGAAAATCTTCACCATGACCTAAATTACGAACAGCCAGATATAGCGATAAGCGTAAACCCCAGATACTAACTAAACTCATTAACACCCAATGACGCATTGTGATTGTGTCACTCAGTAAAAAATAAACCCAACCTACAATCACAAAACCACTGCCCCAAAAAATATCAACGATACTCGCATCACGTATCAGCAAACTCAGTAACCATAGAAGTGTCATGGCGACCCATATGGCTATTCCACCAATGAGATAATTTTGTAAAAATATCAAGAATAATATACTCCCTACTTATTTATGTTGTTTACCTTTGCTAAGTATAATAGCAATCCCTATGATTCTGCATCTCAATTGACACGGCATGAAACTATGTTATGATTCGGCGCGTTATGATTCAATTAGATATAATCTTTAATAGATTGAAAGGGATACGTTGTGCGTGAAATTTTCGATATTGCATGGCATCGCTTCAATGTCATTCAGGGCGTTGTTGCAGATGCAAACGCGCGTATCATTGCAGTTCTATTTTACTTCACGATATTGATGCCTTTTGGCTTGGGATACTCCTTAACATCAGACCCATTCCTAGAAAAAGAAGTAACAAATAAAGAAGGCAAAAAAACAAATGCCGCCCAAGCATGGCATGACCGTGACCCTGTTCCTACTGACCTCGAAATCGCTAGACGGCAAGGCTAAAAACTATGTATATTCTCGGTATTTCGGCGTTTTATCATGATTCTGCTGCTGCCCTCATTCATGATGGTCGCATCGTAGCAGCATCGATGGAAGAACGCTTTTCGCGTAAAAAACACGATAATAGTTATCCAACACAATCCATTCAATTTTGTCTTGATCTAGCAGGCATTACCGCTAATGATCTGGATTATGTTGTCTTTTATGAAAAACCCCTCGTTAAATTTGAACGTATTCTATTGAGTACGCTCAAAACCTTTCCGAAATCGTGGGATGTTTGGAAAGAAGCCATGGTGAGTTGGCTCAAAGAAAAATTATGGGTCAAAAATGTTATCATCAACCAAACAGGGGTACATTACAGCAAGGTTATCTTCTCAGACCATCATATGAGCCATGCTGCGAGTGCATTTTTCACCAGTCCATTTAAAGAAGCGGCTGTCCTCACAGTCGATGGTGTGGGCGAATGGACAACTACCACTATGGGTAAGGCTACCAGCTTCTTTGAAGGCGAAACAGGTGTTAACAACATCGAGCTTTTTTCAGAACAACGTTTTCCACATAGCCTAGGCTTACTCTATTCAACCTTCACAGCATGGCTTGGTTTCCGTGTTAATAATGGCGAATATAAAGTGATGGGAATGTCCCCTTATGGACAAGCTCGCTATACCGACAAAATCGAAAAAGTAGTCAATATTGATTACTCATCAGGTGCTTATAGCCTCAATATGGATTATTTTGACTATCAACACAGTATTGAACGTAGTTATAGTCAAAAATTCATTGATCTATTTGGTGAAGCGCGTGTGCCTGATGCTGAATTTATTACCTTAGCGACAAACCCAGAACTCAAAACTGAAACATCAACCATGAAGCAAAATCAATACTATGCAGATGTTGCTGCCAGTATTCAGCATGTCACTGAGGAAGCACTCATTGCAATCCTCAAAGAACTACATGCACGTACAGGCTTAAAAAATGTTGTCATGGCAGGTGGCGTTGCGCTCAATACAAAAGCAAATTGGCGCTTACTCAATGAAACACCTTTTGAAGAAATCTTCATCCAACCTGCTGCCGGTGATGATGGTGGCGCATTAGGGGCTGCACTGTGGGCATACCATATGCTCGAAGGCAAACCTCGTACTGAAAAGAAAATGCCACATTCATATTGGGGCAAAGAATACACTGATGCTGAATGCAAAGCCTTCCTTGATGAAAAAGGTATTAAATATGAATCATTCGAGGATCGCCCACAAGCACTCGTTGATGTCCTCGTTGATGAAATGGCAAATAACCAGATGGTTGTAGGCTTACATCAAGGGCGTTTTGAATGGGGACCGCGTGCGCTAGGTAATCGTAGTATCTTAGCTGATCCACGCAGCGCAGAGATGAAAGAAGTCGTGAACACCAAAATTAAATTCCGCGAACCTTTCCGCCCATTTGCACCGGTCATTTTGCGTGATCGTGCTGCTGAATATTTTGACTATCCAGATGTACAAACGCATGAAGCACCACGCTATATGCTAATGGTTGCCCCATTCAAAGACGAAGTGAAGCATAAAGTGGAAGCAGTCAACCATGAAGGCACAGGGCGTTTGCAAGCAATTGACCGTGAGAGTAATCCACGTTACTATGACATCGTCAAAGGATTTGGTGATGCGACTGGCGTGCCAGTTGTACTCAACACATCATTCAACTTACGGGGTGAGCCGATTGTTAACACACCCAATGAAGCATTTAACACATTTAGAAATAGCGACATTGATTTACTCGCGCTTGGATCATTCCTCGTCCGTAAACCATTTGTCTAAAATTAAGTAAATTAGAAGGACTCCATAATGGAAAATGTTGAACAAAAACCAAAAAATGATGAGAAGAATAAAAATACAGGTGGTATAACTGATTTCTTGATGCGTATGGGTGTTTTAGGAGAATTATTAGCATTCTTCTGGCGACGCAAATTATACTGGCTCGTACCGATGATTATCACACTCTTGCTCTTTGCAGTGATTATTATTCTCGGTAACACAGGTGTCGGTAGCGTATTCATTTATACACTCTTTTAAGAAAAGTGAGGATAACATGCTGGATGGTCAGTTAAAACCATCCAGCATATATCATAATGAACGATTCTATCTACGTACTCATTTTATTAGGATTGGGACTGTTCGTGGCATATACAACGTCACGCAGTGCCAATAAACGCGAAGCAACCCAGAGTGGTGCTGCTGCTAATGTCCTGAACTATATTGCAGCAGGTTTTATTGCCATGGTTGCTCCAACAGCCCTATGCAATATCTTCTTCATTCACCCAAATTTCTTGGGACGAGTTGAGCTATTTGGTTTCAATCTTACTGTATTTGCACATTTAATTGTGATTGTGCTGGTTATGATTGGCATTGCCTTACTTTGCCTGATTCCTTATGCCATCCTCGAAAAACCACATCTTGATAAGTTAGTTCAAAATGAAGATCGTGGTTGGACACGCGAAGATGCTGAAACATCTGGCTTATAAATAATAAGCTAACCAAAACAAAATAAATACCAAAAACGCAGTCACTATGATTGCGTTTTTTATTTTTAGCAAATATTGTTAGTGATAAAATAAGCGAATACAAAGCGCTAAAGCACGATTAATAGTAGAATAATCATATAAAATTAATCGAGTCTTAAATAATACTGGCAAGGGATAAGTAAATCTTATGACTAATGATCTAACGGGGCGGATCATACGTGGCTATGAAATCCTTGAACAAATTGGCGCAGGAGGCTTTGGGGCAGTCTATCGCGCATCGCAACCTGTACTCAAACGCGAAGTCGCAATCAAGGTCGTTCTTCCTGAGTATGCCAATAGTCCTGATTTCGTGCGCCGCTTTGAAATTGAAGCAGAAGTTGTCGCACGCCTTGAACATCCCTACATCGTCCCTTTATTTGATTATTGGCGCGAACCCGATAGTGCCTTTCTCGTGTTGCGCTTATTACGAGGTGGCACACTCCAAAATCTCCTAGAAAAAAAAGAACCCTTACCCTTAGAGCAAATTGCAACGATTCTCGATCAAATCACATCTGCCTTGCATGTCTCACATCGTAATAATGTAGTCCATCGTGATATTAAGCCTGCCAATATCTTGCTGGATGAAGATGGTAATGCTTACCTCACCGATTTTGGGATTGCTCAAACCACTGATTACGAAAGTATCTCAGGGGATGAAGGCATCACGGGGTCAATTTCTCATACACCCCCTGAACAAATTCAAAGCGGTAAAATTACACCGCAAACAGATATTTATGCGCTAGGGATTATTCTCTATCAAATGCTAGCAGGAGAGCATCCTTTTGCCGAATCAACCGTCAGCCAGATGGTATTTAAGCACCTCAGTGATCCAATCCCCGATTTAGATCGGGATGATATAGCCTATGATATTAATGACATTCTGCAAAAAGCGACTGCTAAAGACCCTCAAGATCGTTATGAAGATGTTCGAGAATTAGCAACTGAATTTCGCTCTTTATTACTTGGTGAGATTGTCTTTGAACAACCGCAAGATGATCAGCTTGTCCTTTTAGATGTTGATAACCCATATAAAGGCTTGCGGGCTTTCCAAGAAGCCGATGCTGACCAATTCTTTGGACGCACTAATTTAGTTGAACGCCTCTTAGATCGTATGGCTGAAACCACGCGAGATGCACGATTTTTAGCCGTGATAGGTCCTTCAGGGAGTGGTAAATCCAGTGTGGTCAAAGCAGGTTTGTTACCAGCCATCCGACAAGGACGCTTACGTAATTCCGATAACTGGTTCATTGTCGAGATGTTCCCCGGTTTATCACCGTTCACTGAATTAAGATCAGCATTGATGCGTGTTGCTGTTAATCCTGTACAAAGCCTGATAAACCAAATTGAAAATGAAAAAGGTCTATCAGATGTTATCAATCAAATTTTACCTGATGACGGTAGTGAGTTGGTACTCGTCATTGACCAATTTGAAGAACTATTCACACAAGTCGAGGATGAAGCGATACGAACACGCTTTTTAGATAATCTTGTTGATAGTGTTCAAGCTGATAACTCACGCTTACGTGTCATTGTGACAATGCGTGCTGATTTTTATGATAAACCGCTACAGTATCGTGAATTTGGCGAATTACTGCGTAAGCGCATTGAAACCGTTTTGCCGATGTCATCTAATGAATTGTTTGAAACCATCACGCACCCAGCCGAACGTGTTGGTGCTGGTTTTCAACCGGGTCTCGTAGAAGCAATCAGTCAAGATGTCGGTCAACAAGCAGGAATGTTGCCTCTATTGCAATACACCATGACCGAATTATTTGATAATCGGCAAGGACAAACCCTTACACTTGCTGCTTATCAAGATATTGGTGGTGTGACAGGTTCACTTGCACGGCGCTCCGAAGAATTATTCTTAGGCTTAGATCAAGCAGGACAGCTTGCAACACGCCAACTCTTTTTACGCTTAGTTTCACTCGGTGAAGGAACAGAAGATACCCGTCGTCGCGTCCGCCAATCTGAATTAGCGACAACAGATGCTATTGATAAAGTTATCAAATTATATGGACAATATCGCTTACTCACATTTGATAAAGACCCTAATTCACGCGAACCCACTGTTGAAGTTGCTCACGAAGCCCTGATTCGTACATGGGAGCGTCTCCAGCAATGGATTGATGAAAGCCGTGAAGATTTGCGCGTTCAACGCCGTGTTTCATCAGCCGTCAACGAATGGATTAGCTCAGGACGCGATGATAGTTTCTTGGCGAGTGGCGCACGCTTAACACAATTTCAAGAATGGCGTAACCAAACACAATTGATTCTCAATGCGGATGAAAATACGTATATCGCAACCAGCATTCAAGCGGAAGAAGCGCGTAAACAAAAAGAATTAGCGATTGCACGCCGTGTTCAAAATTTTCAACGAGCATCAATTGTACTCGGTTTGATGGTCGCACTTGCTATTGTTGCAACAGGTATTTTCTTGAATCGTGCGACAACTGCTCAAAATCAAGCAAACCAAGCCTTATCAACTTTAGAACCAGCCCAATCGGCTGTCTTTGATGCACAAAACCTAGCAAATGATGCCGAAACACAAGTTGCAGTCGCAGGAACACAAGCCGAACAAGCCGAACAAGCGGTCATCATCGCTCAACAACAGGCAACTTCCGCCCAAAATGATCTTGATATTGCTCAAACACAAATTGGTAACGCTGAAACACAAGGGGCAGTGGTGTCACAATTAACACGCATTGCACCAACCATTGCATCAGCAGATGAGCGTGTATCAGCCTTAGAATTACAAGTCGAAAATGTTGGGATGACATTGACCCCTGCCCAAGCAGCAATTGATGCTGCTCAAGTTCAAGTAGTCGCTGCTCAATCAACAGTTGCAATCGTACAAACCGAAGTAGGCGAGGCGCAATTAGAAGCAGAAATTGCCCAAACGAATGTTGCTGTTTCGCAAAATGATGTATCAACCGCTCAAGCAGACGCAGCAGTTGCACAAGCTGATGTCATCATTGCTCAAACTGATGTTGCCCTTGCTCAAGAAGATGTGATTGCAGCACAAAGTTTAGCACTCGCTGCCCAAGCCGAAGCACAAGTGGCACAAACAGATGTTGGTATTGCCTTGGATGAAGCACAAACAGCGCAATCAGACGCAGGTTTAGCCCAAGCAGATGCTAATCTCGCCCAAACACAAGTTGCATCTTCTGGTGAAACCTTAACACCTGTTGCAGCAACTGTGATAGCAGGCGCACAACAACTTGCACAGCAACAATCAGACCTATCAACGGCACAAGTCCTCGCAGGTAATGCTGAAACACAAGTTGCTGTTGTCTCTGCACTGACACAAGTTGCACCAACAATTGCTGCAGCCGATGAACGTGTCGCTAATCTTGAACGTACCTTAACGCCTGTGCAATCAACAATTGATGCTGCACAACGCCAAATTGATAACGTGGGTTTGACACTTACCCCAATTCAGGATCAAATTGTGCAGTCACAAAATCAAGCAGCGACGGCACAAGCCCAAGCAAATATCGTGCAACGTGCTGCCGATAGTATTTTTCTAGCTGTTAATGCTGAACAAGCTCTTGATCTTGGCAACTATGACCTTGCACTTGCACTGACATTTGAATCCCTCAATTTAGATGCCAATCAAACCCGTGCGCGTCGTATCCTCAATGAAGTTGCTTTTGGAACAGCACGCCTCAGCTTTAATGATACGCAAGTTGGGCAATTAAGTCCTGATAGCAATTACTTTGTAGTATCCGACGGTAATGACCTGATTGTGTGGGATGTCGCATCACGCGCCGTGATTGATCGCTTGGTCGGGCATACAGCACCCATTCTGAGCGTTGATTTCACCACAGATATGACACGCATTGTCACGGGGTCAGCCGATACAACAGCACGCTTATGGGATATTACAGGGTGGCGCAGTGGTAATACTGCCTCACAAACAGTTGTCCTCAGTGACCATACAGGCGCAATTAATGTTGTGCGCTTCGGATTTAATCCAAGTTTACCCACTGTATTCACTGGCTCAGATGATAGTAATATCATCGAATGGAGCATTAGCAACGGCTCGATTGTTCGCCAATATACAGGCAATACATGGGCAGTTTCTGATCTTACATTTGTTGGGGATGGTAATAACTTCTTCACAACAGTTGATGCCAATGGCACACCCATTCTTTTATATTGGAATGTGGGTAATGTGAATCCGAGTTTTACCGAGCAGTCACTTATATTTGATCGCTTCAATAATGATGCGACACGCGCAGTAGTCGGTGGCAATAATGGACGCGCCCTCGAAGTCTATAATACGACGCGCCGTTCAAGTGTGCGCCAATTTACGCGTAACATTAACTGGTCAACTGAAACCGCTACCGCTTTTGGATTTAGCCCGACAGGTGGCTTAGGCTTAATGGCATTATCATCCGCACAAGGGGAAGATCGTCTTGTGCTTGTTGATATTGCAACAGGGGAAATTGTTCAAACTTTTGTTGGGCAAGCAACTCAAGGTATTGATGCGATTGCTTATAACCCTTCAGGCAATTTAGTCTTGACCGCAAGTGATAACATTCTAACGTTATGGGATGTGCAATCAGGAACAGTTCTACGCACCCTTGCTGCCCATACCGATGTCATTACTGCTATTAACTGGAGTGATGATGGACGCTTTGCATCATCTGTATCGCGTGATAACAATATTCGCTTATGGGATATTACAGGTGCTGATGAAGCCCTTCGCCAGATTATCACCATCGAAACAGCCATCAATCGCGGTAAATTCCCCGGCTTTAATTCACGCGGAGATCGTGTTATCGCAGGTGTTTGGGTCAGCTTATTTAACTGGGATGCTCAAACAGGTATGCGTAATGAAAGTGTCTCAACAGGTGATGAAATTATCAATGTAATTTATAGCCCAAGTGAATCGCGTGCTATTACGGTCTTAGAGAATGTTGCGTTCTTATGGGATATTGACGCAGGTGCAAATGGTCGCGTGCGATCATATGGCGATGAAGTCGCACAGTTTACAGGGCAAGCAGCATATAGTCTCAACGGCGCATTTATCGCCTTAGATGATGCCACCCGTATTCTAATTTATGAGATTGCAACAGGTAGCCGTCAAACAATTAATAAGCCAAGATTTGATGATAACCAAGTTGTGACGAGTTTAGCTGTTTCACCTGATGGACGTTACGTTGTGACATCAATCGGGCAGCGCTTCCAACAAGAAGCCTCTGCTGGTGCTATAATCATGTGGGATACAGCGACAGGGCAAGCACTCTATAATTTCCCTGTCGGACATAATCGCACTATCAATTGGGTTGCGTTTAGTGCCGATGGCAATCGTGTACTCAGTGCATCAGATGATGATACCTTGATTGTATGGTCAGTTACACCTCAAGCGGCTGCTGTCACACGGCGTTTTGCAGGGCATATTGCTGATGTTAATATTGGGCGTTTTGTGCCGAATGCTGGCAATCCTGAACGCTTCATCTTATCAGCATCGGATGACCGTACAATGATTTTGTGGGATATTGATAGCGCGCAACCATTACGCACCTTCCGAGGGAGTCCTGCTGCAATCACGGGGCTGAATATTAGCCCTGATGGTACACAAATGGTCACGTCATATGGACTTTTAGAACAAAGTCAAGCAGAACCCATTGATGGCTCGCCAGAAACCTTGATCTATGTTTGGGAATTAACAGACACAGATGATCTCATTATATGGACAGCTAACAATCGCTTTATCCGTCCATTGACAGCAGCAGAATGTGACCAATATGGGATTACAAACTGTGAATCCGAGCTTGCAATTCCTAACACAAATAGTGCTGTCCCCACTAGCAATGCTGTATCAGATAATGATGTTGCACCAACGCCAATTTTGCCACCCAATGTTGCTACTGCAAATAGTAATCAAGCGTTACCTGCAACCTCCGTACCTGCTACTCAATCCGTAGTATCTGCTGATGCCCCTTTTGCAATTAATGCTGGCTCACAAGGTTTGAATGTTCGTGCGAGTGATACGACCAATGCTACAATTGTAACGATACTCCAAGCGAATGAACAAGCTACCATCATTGGGCGCAGTAACCGTGATACACGCTGGTATCAAATCCGCCTAGAAGGCAATCTGATTGGTTGGGTACGTGGTGACCTTGTAACGATTAGCGGTGATCTAACAACATTACCAAATGTTAGTCCACCCCCTATTGTACAACCAGCACAAGCAACTTCATCAGGCGTAGCTGCCACGACTGCACCTTCGGTCACGACTGTTGCCAGTAGTCAAGCCAATCTACAAATCACAGGCTTAGGACTTGTCCCTTCACCACCTCAATGCTTGCAAACATTTACTGTCCAACTCAATATTACCAATACAGGTACGGAATCGACATCTGCTGAGGCAACTGTATTTGTATTTGATCGCCATGTTGCGTCAGGCACACGCAGCGCACAAGGCAGTGTGGCACTACCAATACTGACACCTAATCAAAATTGGGTGGTATCGGTTGATCTTAATGTTTCGACCTTCTTTGCAGAAAATCATGAAATTGTTGCTCAAGTGGATTCTAATGGGGCAGTTGCAGAATCTAATGAAGGCGATAATTTCTTTACATCCATTTATACATTAGGCTCTGGTAGTTGTTAAAATCATAAAAGTTAGCATTCAAAATTAAAGAAGAAGTCACCCATACAAGCGACTTCTTCTTTTTTGTGATTTTACGCTTATGTTGTCATTTAATCTAATGGTTCAAGCATGCCTAACCATGTCGGGAAAAACTCCGAAATTGTTGGATGAACTGGTAGGGCTTGTTGCATCTTTTTATAAGACGCGCCTGTCGCCATATAATTGCTCACAATTTGTACAACATCATCACCTTGCATGATAAATGTGGTTGCGCCTAAAAACTCCTCAGTATCAGCATCAACAATGAGCTTAACCATTCCATTGAGTTCGCCATCTTCTTTTGCACGGCTCACATCTTTTGCTAGATGTTTCATTGCCAAAATATTGCGCCCTGAATTGCGTGCTTCTGTTTCAGACATGCCAACCCGTCCTAAAGGTGGGTCAGTGAACATGCTATAGACCATCGTGCGATCATCAGCGCTACGGTTATCACCTAACCAATTATCACGCACAATTTCGTAATCATGGTAACTCGTATGCGTAAACGCACCCCGTCGATTGATGTCTCCTAATGCCCAGATACCCTCAATCGATGTTTCTAATTGTCCGTTTGTTTCGATGTATCCACGCTTATCTGTATCTAAACCAATCGCATCTAAGTTCAAGGTATCTGTATTGGGAATACGACCTGTTGCTACCAATAAATGTGAGCCTGATACATTCATCCTTTGACCATCAGGCTTTGCAATAGTAACCGTGACGCTATTTCCGTCTTGTTGAACTTGTTTTGCACTATAATCTGTGAGGATTGTGATGCCTTCCTCAACCATAATGCGCTCAATTTCAGCAGATATATCCTCATCTTCACGGAAGGCAACACGCGGACTACGCTCAATAATCGTTACCTCAGAGCCAAAACGACGGAAAATTTGACCAATTTCTAAGCCGATATAACTTCCCCCTAAGATTACGAGATGGTCTGGTAACTCTGTTAAAGCCATCAATTTCACATTATCGAGAGAATCGACATCGGCTAAACCATCAATTGGTGGAATCATTGCTCGTGTACCGACATTTAAATACACACGTTCAGATTCAATTCTGTCATTACCAACTTGAACCTGATGAATCCCATTTTCTGTACCGATAAATTGCCCGTATTCTCGATAAATCGTCAATGTATCAATACTTTCTAACCAACTTGTAAGCCCATCGCGTGAAGCGCTCACGACTGCATCTTTACGCGCCATCACACGCGCAAAATCAATGCTCACATCCCCTGTGATAACACCATAATCTGCCCCCCGTTTTACCTGATAAGCCACTCTTGCACTCGCACGCATTGTTTTTGTAGGCGTACAACCATAATTCACGCAAGAACCACCCATTTTGCCACCTTCGACTAAGGCTACATTTTGTCCTTCACTTGCAAAAAACGCCGCCAATGAAGGACCGGCTTGCCCAGCACCAATAACAATTGCATCGTACCGCATATCAAACTCCCTGTGTGTGATAAATAAGCCTTCTCTATTTATGGATCAATAATCTTTAATAAGTATTACGTATCATCTACAATCTTAACAAGTTTGCAAGATTTATCAGTTGCAATAATAGAGTAAGATTTTCTAAATAAGAACATCTGTTATAATAGATATGCAATCTTATATGATTGACCTCTTTTAAATTTTGATGGGAAAACATGGTCACAACACGCGAAATTGTACGACAACGGACACAAAGACAACTTGCACCGCCCTTAGCGGATGCTGCTTGTTGTAATGTGGTGTATGTTTGGATTCGCAACCATGCCATCAATACACACATTAGCGACCTATATGAAGGAGAAATCGCACAATGAGCAACAATAATCACACTGCTGGACTATCACGTCGTAACTTTCTTAAAGTTTTTGCGGCAGGTGCAGCAGGCACAGTCGGTTCAATCGCACTCGGTCCTTTAGCAGGGCTAACAAGCGCACAAGAATCGGGAACACTGCGCGTTGCATGGCTGACCCCAGCTAGTCTTGACCCTCGTTCCGCATCAGGTGATAGTGAAATTGGTTTCCTCAATGCTGTTTACGACTATTTAATCAATACCGATGCCGCATCTAATCTTTTACCAGCCCTCGCATCCTCTTGGGAAGTCAGTGAAGATGGTTTGCAATACACCTTACAAATCCGTGAAGATGCAACCTTCCATGACGGCTCAGCATTGACCGTTGATGATGTCGTTTGGACAATCAATTGGCAAAAAGAAGCTGAAGGTACAGTTGCAGGATTACTATCTAACGCGACCTTTACAGCAGGAGATGGTAATACACTCATCATCACACTAGAAGAAACCAATCCTGATTTCTTATTCAATCTGACCGATAATAAACTTGTTATCCTTAAATCAGGCGCAGAAGGTATTGGCGAAGATTTTAACGGTACAGGTGCATTTATTCTCGAAGAATATCTCCCCGGTGATCGCGCAATTTTTACCGCCAATGAAAATTATTGGGATGGCGCACCGACTATCTCACGCCTTGAATTCATCTACTTTGATGACCAACAAGCAGGTATCTCTGCTGTCCAAGGTGGTTTAGCTGATGCAATCCTCCGCCTTGATAATGCAAGTTTCTTAGGCTTTGCTGGCGATACCAGTTTCACAACAACGGATATTCCAACCAGTGGGCATCATCTGGTACGCATCCGTGCTGACCAAGAACCCGGTAATGATGTGCGTGTTCGCCAAGCCTTCAAATTGGCTACAGATCGTCAAGCAATTTGGGATCGTATCCAAATTGGATTTGGCGCACCCGGTAAAGATTCCCCCATTGGACCTGCATTCGGTGCTTACTTCCTTGCTGATGCAGAACTCCCTGCCCGTGACCCAGCAGCAGCAGCAGCCTTACTTGCAGAAGCAGGCTATCCTGATGGCTTAGATATGACTTTGCATGTTCCTAATAGCGGTAACTTCCCTGATCTTGCATCCACGCTTGCAGCACAATGGGAACCTGCAGGGATTCGTGTTGAAATTCAACTTGAAGATGAAAATTCATACTATGTAGAAGATTGGCTAGAAACGAACCTCGGCGTAACAGGTTGGGGATCACGTCCATTCCCACAATTCTACTTTGATGTCGCTTATGAAACAGGCGCAATCTGGAATGAATCCCATTACAGCAATGCCCGTGTTGATGAATTGATTGCTATTGCACGTACATCTGTTGACCAAGATGAACGTACAGCCGCTTATCAAGAAATTCAACAAATTATGCTAGATGAAGGTCCGATCATCGTGCCTTACTTCTTCGCACAATTCATGGTGACAGGTGCTGGTGTTTCAGGTGTTGAATTACAACCCTTCGCTGGTCGTACTCGCTTCAATACAGCAACAGTAAGCTAAATAGCGCCAACAATAACCAAAACGTGTAGAGATAGTTTAACTATCTCTACACGCATTTATACGATAAACCACACATGCTAAAGTTGGTTTTTGATGAATAATTTACAACGTACATTAAGCCGTCAAATAAGTTCCATACGACGATTTTTCCAAGACTTATTAAGTCATCCGCAATCAGCTATCGGAACTATATTGGTTCTCTTTTTTCTTATCTTAGCATTATTTGGTACTCAAATAGCACCATATCCAAACCCAAATGACCAAAGCCATGACGTTCGTGTTGAACCCACACTCGATATTTCATCACTGTCATTAGGGGAATATCCCTTTGGTACAGATCGTTTAGGGCGTGATGTCTTTAGCCGTGTTATCCTCGGCACATCAAGTATTTTTCGTATCGCTGGTATCGGAACACTCGTCGCTGTCCTCATTGGGACAGGCATTGGCTTATTCATGGGATATATGGGGGGCATCATTGATGAAGTGCTAGGACGGCTCATTGATGCCATGTTGGCATTACCTGCCTTATTGCTAGCGCTCGTATTAGTGGGCATTATTCGCAATCTTGATTTTGACCCCGGTACATGGCAATCTTCGTTAGGTAATAATGCTGTGCTACTGGTCATTGCTATCCTCTATGTACCGATTGTGGCGCGTGTTGTGCGTAGTACCACACTTGACATCAAAACCCGTGAATTTGTCGAAGCTGCGGTTATCCGAGGCGAAACCGCTTTTTATATTATGTTTCGAGAAATTTTGCCTTCTGTAATTCCATCACTCGTTGTTGAAGCATCGCTACGCTTTTCATATGCGATTTTTCTAGTTGCCTCGCTTGGTTTCTTAGGCTTTGGTGCGCGTCCACCATCACCTGATTGGGGACTGATGGTCAGTGAAAATCGTGGTGGACTCTATACGATTACGCCTTGGGCGTTGGAATATCCTGCAATTGCGATTGCAATACTTGTTATTGGTGTCAATCTCATGTCTGATGGTATTAAGCGTATCGTCCAAAAAGGAGAATAATGTGACTAAAACTAAAAATAATCTCTTATTAGAAGTCGATGCGCTCAATATTAGTTATAAAGTATCAGGTGACTGGATTCGTGCGGTCTCTGATTTTTGTATGACCTTAGAACCCGGTCAAATTTACGGACTCGTAGGTGAATCAGGCTCAGGTAAATCAACCATTGCTCAAGCACTTATGCGTTATCTGAGTGCAAATGGACGCATTGATGCGGGTAGTACACTTGATTTCCTAGGACAAGACCTAACGACTGCAAGCCCTAAAATAATGCGCCAATTATGGACACAAAAGATCAAACTTGTGCCACAAAATGCAGGTGCAGCATTGAATCCATCCATAAAAATCGGCAAACAAATGACCGAAATTGTCGAATATGCCCTTGGGATTCAAGGTGAAAAAGCGCATGATATGGTCATTGATATGTTTACTAAAGTCCAACTTGTTGATCCTCAAAAAGTTTATGATCGCTATGCTCATGAACTCAGTGGCGGAATGCAACAACGTGTTGTGATTGCAATGGCGCTCATTACTGATCCTGAACTCCTCATTATGGATGAACCGACAACAGGCTTAGATGTAACTACTGAAGCGGTCATTCTTGATTTAGTGCGTAATCTCATCGCAGAACGTAATACAGGTGTCGTCTATATTACACATAATCTGGGCGTAGTGGCTCAACTCTGCGAGCGTGTTCTCGTCCTCTATGCTGGTGAAGTCATGGAAGATGCAGCCGTTACACAATTGTTCGCACAACCACTACATCCCTACACGATGGGCTTGCTGAACAGTATTCCACGTCCGGGGATCACCAAACGCGATGCCTTATTGCAATCAATCAAAGGTAGCCCACCATCTTTATCAGAACATCGTAACGCCTGTGCATTTGTAGCACGGTGTCCTTTTGCGATTGATAAATGCCGTGACATCAAACCACCACTAGAAAAAATTGCCGATCAACGTATGGTACGCTGTCATCGCTGGCAAGAAATCGAAGCAGGGGAGCTAATTTACCAAACTGAGCAAGAAATCAGCATTAATCATGCTCTGGATGAAAATAGCGAAGTCATCATGAAAATTGATGAAATTGCTAAGCATTTTCCGGTTCAACGGTCTATACAAGATATTATGGCAGGTGAGCAACCTCCACCCATCCGCGCAGTCGATGGTATTAATCTTAGTATTCGGCAAGGACATACACTAGGTTTAGTAGGTGAAAGTGGTAGCGGTAAAACAACGCTCTCGCGTGTCATCGTTGGTCTACAAGAGCGTACATCAGGTAAAATTGAATTACTCGGCATGGATATTCGTAACACTGTCCGCGAACGTAGTCCTGATGTCCTCGCTAAGATTCAGATGGTTTTTCAAAATCCACAAAATTCGCTCAATCCTTACTTATCAGTGCGCCAATGTATCCGTCGTCCTTTGATGAAATTACGAGGCTTATCACGCGATGAAGCCGATCAAGAAGTGTTAGACCTTCTGACAGCCGTCAACCTTCGTCAAGAATATGCAGATCGTTACCCCGGTGAACTCAGCGGGGGTGAAAAACAACGTGTTGTGATTGCGCGTGCCTTTGCATCTAATCCTGACCTCATCATCTGTGATGAACCTGTTTCTGCTTTAGACGTATCGGTACAATCAGCAGTCTTGAATTTACTGGCACGCCTACAAGATGATAATGGCACATCCTATTTGTTCATTTCACATGATCTATCAGTAGTGGGGTATCTTGCGGATTATCTAGCTGTCATGTACCTCGGACAACTATTTGAAGTCGGCTCTGCTAAAGAACTCTTTAATCCACCGTATCATCCGTATACTGAAGCACTTGTTTCTGCTATTCCAATTGCTAGCCCTGATATTAAAGAGAATCGTATTTTACTTAATAATTCTGTCCCAAGCGCCCAAAATATCCCATCAGGATGCCGTTTTCACACCCGTTGTCCACGCAAAATTGGAAAAATCTGTGAAGAGGAAGTACCCCCTTGGTTAGGTGATGATAGTGATGGACACTTTATTCGTTGTCATATCCCGTTGGATGAACTACTTGAGCTACAACACCCACTCATAGAAGCAACGGATGGTGCATCCTAATGTTTAGATTTTTAAGACGACGGGCTATCTTTTTCATTTTTACCTATATTTTAACCTCGCTGATGATTTTCTTCATGCTACGTATTCTCCCCGGTGATCCTGCTCGTGTTATTGCAGGTGGACGAGAAGCCAGCGAAGAACAAGTCCAAGAAATTCGTGAACAATTTGGTTTAGATGATCCACTACCTGTGCAATATGTCACATGGATGAGCGAATTTGTACGCGGTCAATGGGGTGATTCCGTTTCGTTTCAAGGCGCAGAAAATCGTCAATTGGTGCTCCAACGAACCAATAATTCGATGCGTCTGGCGCTTGTCTCATTATTGATTTCTGTACCGCTTTCTCTTCTTTTAGGTGTCATCGCAGGATTAACTGAGAATAAGCTACCTGATATCATCATTTCCATTTTGACATTGTCTGTCGTTAGCTTGCCAGAATTTGTTACAGGCTTGTTTTTAATCAATGTTGTTGCACTGGGCTGGGCAGATAACCCCCTTGCCCAAGCACTCGGATGGTGGTTTCCATCGAGTTCTGCTATTCCAGCTAATGCCACCTTCCAAGAAGCCTTGCCTTCACTTTGGTTGCCTGCGATTTCTGCAACACTCGTCTTGCTCGCGTATATTTCACGCCTGACCCGTGCTGGTGTCATTGAAGAGCTTAAACGTGATTATGTGCGTACTGCAACCCTCAAAGGGATTCCATATCGTACAGTTATTTTCCGTCATGTGCTGCGTAATGCTTTACTGCCAACCATCACCGTCATCGCCATCAGCATGACATGGCTCATTAGTGGCTTAGTTGTGATTGAGGTTGTATTTGGCTATCCCGGTTTAGGTAGTTTGCTGATTACTGCAATCGAACGCCGTGATTTACCTTTAACCCAAGCCATTGTAATGGTCACAGTGAGTATTATTCTTGTCGCAAATTTATCCGCAGATTTGATTTATGCCGTCCTCAATCCGAGGATTAAATTGCAATAGACCGCGAAATAAAGTCATTCACGCTATACTATGATGCAATTTGATACTATGGAGATGCAACTAAACGTGACAGATAAATTGCTAACGTTCGTCCATATCAGCGATACACATATCCATGCTGACCCTACCTATACAGGGCAGCATGTTGATTTTAGTTCACGCGCCCCCGTTCAAGCCTTGATTGATACGATTAATACCTTAGAAGCAGATATTGATTTTGTCATGCACACAGGTGATATTACACACCACCCCGAAACGCCAGAACATTATCATATTGCACGCGATATACTCAGCCAGATTAAATACCCCGTCTACTACATTCCGGGTAATCATGATGATGTCAGCATGTTCCAACAAGCATTCTTAGGCATTTCACCGTCAAATGTACAACCCACACTAGATTATCAATTTGATATTAACGGGGTACAGATTGTCATGCTTGATAGTCATGTTCCACCAGAAGAGCAGGGTAATCATTATGGCTTATTGACAGCGCCACAATTACAATGGCTTGATACAATTTGTGCATCACAAGATGATCGCCCACTTGTTGTCGGCATTCATCATCATATATTGCCATCACAAGCCCCTTGGTTAGATAATATCGTGCTAAAAAATGGGCTGCAAATACATGAGATATTATACAAGGCACAAGCACGCCTACGCGGTGTATTTTATGGACATATTCACGAAAGTATTGTCACAGTGCGTAATAACATTGCTTACTATAGTGTTCAAAGTGGCTGGTTACAAACGCGCACATGGTATAATGCTCAAAAACCAGCGAGTGGTTTTATCCAGAATCCCGGATTTAATCTCGTTACACTAACCCAAGAAGATACCTTTGTTCGATTCCGACGGATCGCTCTGCAAGCAGATGAAAAATAAGTTATGAATGTTAAAGGCACAATAAGGACAACATAACATGAATAACCGTGTCTTGCATTGGTTTGATAGATCGTTATAATACCGTCGATTGCAACCGTATTGGATAAGCCATATGACTGCTAATACCGCACCACAAGAACCCAAGATTGCCTTCTTCCAAACGAAGCGAGGGCGAACACTCGCTGAAAATATAACTGCTTATACCTTTCTATTGCCTGCATTTTTAGTGATTTTTATATTTGGTATTTTTCCTGTTGCTTTTGCCTTCATTGTTAGTCTACATCGCTGGCGACGCTTCCCCGAAGATTGGCGAGGGCTTGATAGCTATGTTGATGCACTCGGCAACTTTGCCTACGTTGCATTTTTCTGGTTAGCAATAGGTGCATTTGTTTATGGCGTATATGCACTATGGCAAATGTTCCGTCAAGCGAAAGCGGCAGACGAATTACCCTCGCTATCATTGATTGTTCCGGGGATTGCTTGGTCAGCAACGATTGCAACCTTTATCAATTGGTTCTTTGAAATTATTCTCGTTATTTTTGATATTCCAGTTCGCTTACGCGGTCAAGATATTACCCGTGAATTATTTGTGAGCGAATTCTTTACCAGTTTTAGCTATCCTCAAGTTACTGCTGCTGCAAATCTAATGTACATAGCAGCAGGATTATCTTTACTGTTGACCATTGGCTTTATCTATCTCCTAAAACCTAAACACGCCCAAAATTATGTTCTTAAGGTGATGACGGCAGGGGTCAGCATTATTGCAGGTGCTTGGATACTTAATTTAACATTATCTGAAATTAACCTTGCGATTGCAGAAGCGCGTGAATTGGGTGAGACATTGCCCATTTGGTCACAAATTATCATGATTAGTGCAGGTACAGGCTTACTAGGTGCTGCCTTCTGGCTCTGGAATCGCACCGTCAATAACCAAGATACGCGCTATTATGTATTACGTTTACTAGCTGTTGTCATTGGTGCAGTAGGAGGTGTGTTCCTAATCCGCGAGTTACCTGTTGCACTGGCTGCTGCCGATAATGATGTTATTCAAGGCTTTAGCGTGACAATCTGGTACTCCATTCTATCTGTGCCTTTCCAACTCAGTTTAGGCATGATTTTAGCGGTTTTACTCTTTCAAAAAATTCGCTTTAAATCATTCTTTCGGGTAATTTTCTTTATGCCCTATATCACTCCTTTTGTAGCAACATCGGTTGTCTTTGCACTCTTGTTTAGCCCCAGTGAAAACTCACTGGTTAACCAGTTTATTGGCTTACTTGGGGTTGAAGGTCAAGCATGGCTACAAGAGCCACAAGGCATATTCCAATTAATTCTTGGTGATATTGTTCCTGATTGGGCAGCAGGACCGGGTTTAGCATTGCTGGTTATCATCATCTATAACATTTGGATTTATGCGGGTTTTAGTAGCGTGATTTTCTTAGCAGGCTTAGGGAATATTCCCGAAGAAGTCTATGAAGCAGCAAAAATCGATGGCGCAGATAGTTGGGAACAATTTCGTTATATCACGATCCCATTATTATCACCAACAACCTTCTTTCTGATACTTGTTGCAACAATCGGAACATTCCAAGCCTTCACCCAAATCTTCCTCATGCGTCGCCTAGGGGCATATGAAGCGGTCAATACCATTAACCTCTATATTTACGATGAAATCAATCGATCAAGTCCCAATTATGCCTATGGTTCAGCGATGGCATTTGTACTTTTTGCGGTGATATTACTGCTCACACTTTTCCAAAATAGACTAGCAGGACGGAGAGTTTTCTATGGTTGATGCGACAATTACAAACCCAACATCCAAGGAAAAACGTAAAATTGGGCAATCAGATAAACCACTCCCAATCGGCAAATTTGCTATTTATGCTGTGCTAGCTATTGGTGTGATTTTTTCAATGATTCCATTCCTATGGATGCTGAGTTGGTCAGTGATGACCCGTCCAGAAGTGATTGTAGGACGCACTGTACCTGCTGAAATCCAATGGCAAAATTATCCAGACGCATGGGTGGGTGGGGAATTTAGTGACCTCATGTGGAATAGTGTTCGCATTACAGGTATTACGCTTGGAGGATTATTACTATTTTGCATTCCTGCCGCATATGCCTTTGCACGGATGAAATTCTGGGGGCGCGATGTTTTATTTGGTATCACCTTAGCAACACTCATGATTCCTGATATTGTGACCCTTATTCCAAATTTCTTAACAGTCGTCTGGTTTCATCGGCTGAGTATTACATTTTTTGGCGAAGCAGGCGCATGGCTCAATAATTGGCCATCGCTAACAATTCCGTTTATGGCATCCGCCTTTACGATTTTCTTATTACGCCAATTCTTTGCTCAAATTCCTGACGATTTATGGGATGCTGCACGCATGGATGGGGCAAGTCATATTCAGTTTTTATTGCGTATCGTTTTACCCTTATCAACAGCGCCAATTATGACCATTACCACCTTTGCATTTATTGGTAGTTGGAATGCGCTCCTATGGCCTTTACTCGTTATTAACGGGGAAAGCTGGCAACCGATAGCACTTGGCTTACGAAATTTTGTGACAGTTGCTGGTGATGAATTTCATCTACAGATGGCAGCATCCGTCATTATGATTATCCCAGTTGTGACATTGTACTTTTTCACCCAAAAACAATTCACAGAAGGTATCTACTCTGGGAGCTTTAAAGGTTAGACCCCTATCATCATCCATATTATATATGGGTGATGTTTTTTTATATCGTTACTAACCGAGGGGATAGGTTGGTAATATACGTTATATTCACATAAGTTTTAACTATTTAGGGAGAAATTTTATGCAGAAGAAAGCTCTAACACTCGTCTTAGTTCTCGTACTGGCAGCGCTCGTCGGTATCGTTGGCGCTCAAGATGATGTTGACCCAACTGGTGCGACCATTAGCTATTGGCATGAATGGGATGGCGCTCAAGGTGAAGGCATGACAGCAATGATTGCCTTATTTAACGAATCAAATGAATGGGGCATTACTGTTGAAGAATTACCACTCGGTGGTAGCAGTGATGTGCGTTCCAATATCAGCACAGGAATCACCAGTGGTGACCTGCCAAATCTTGGTGGTGCAGGTTTTGTCAACGACGCAATGGGTTACTACCTCGATGGCGTATTAGTGCCACTAGATGCCTATATTGATAGTGAAGCATGGGGTTTCAGTGAAGACGAAGCAGCAAATCTTAACTTCGATGTCATTGATCGTAACCGTCCAGCAATCGCACCATTTGATGGTCAATTACTGGCATGGCCTGTTGGCGTTAGTGCAGAAATCATGTCAACCAATCTTGATTTACTCGCTCAACTGAGTGAACAAGGGTTAATTGACTTTGAAGGCGCTCCAACCAATGTCGATCAATTCGCTGCTGCTGCTTGTGCTGCTGGCGAACTCGACGGTGTAACAGCAGGTTATGCAGCAAAACCATCAGGACAACACGTTTATACCTTAATGCTTAACTTTGGTGGTCAAGTCTTTGATACAGAAGCGGATGCTTATGTCTTCTCTGACGAAGGCTCAATCGCTGCACTTACATACCTCCAAGACCTCTATAACGATGGTTGCATGTACTTCCCTGATGGTGGTTTCTTCGCTAATACAGGTGAATTCTCACTCGGTTTAAATGTATTTGCACCCGGTTCAAGTGTTGGCGTTCCATTCATCCAAGGTGATATGGACAGTGCAGAATTAGATTACAACTGGGTTAACGTTGCATTCCCCGGTGTTGAAGGTACACGAGTCGTTATTCCATCACTCCGTGGTGTCACCATGTTTGAAAGTACACCAGAAGAAAACCTTGCTGCATGGTTATTCCTCAAATGGTGGGCAACAAGTGACGAAGCACAAGTTATCTGGACAGAATCAGCACAATATCAACCATATAACACCGCAACCGTTGCTAACCTCAGCGAAGAATTTTTGGCAGCAAATCCACAATTTGAATCTTTCGCAGCAACCTTAGCTGATCCAGAAGTTAGTATTGCTGGTTTAGCAGAACATCCACGTTCATTTGATGTATCCAATGTTGCAGGTGCGCTCCTTTCAAATATTACCATCGGTGGTATGGACATCATGGAAGCAGCCCTCGCAGCAGAAGAAGAAGCTAATGCACTCTATCAAGAAGATCTCGAAAACCTCGCAGATTTCTAAATAGAAAATAGTTTCTTATGCTACCCAACAGGCTTCCATAATTAGGAAGCCTGTTTTTTTCACGATAATTACAAAAATATAGAAATTTTTACTAAAAGTGCTAACTTTTATACTTCATATTCCAAAATTGCTATATACTCATAATTAAAGCTTATTGAGAAGGATTTATTATGAGACATTTGCGCAGCACAGCAGTTATTTTAACACTATTTATGCTTACATTGACATTGATTTCTGTTGTTGCACAAGATAATTCATCGACTGATAGTAATACCGAAATGTCTGATGCTAAAATAATTGAGCATGGTGAATATATCGCTCATATCGCAGGGTGTGTATCTTGTCATTCACCCTATCAAGAAGCATATAGCGATTTATCGGCTTTATCACTCGATCAAGCAATTACGCTATCTATCGCTGCCGAAGACGCAATCGATATTGAAAACCATGCCTACGCTGGCGGACGACCATTTGATCTTGGTCCTGCTGGTTTAATCCTATCGGCGAATATCACCCCAGATGAAGCAACAGGTATTGGTAGTTGGACAGATGAGGAAATTGAAACAGCCTTACGTATTGGCATTAATCCAAGCGGACGACGCTTATTCCCCTTAATGCCATACCGCAACTACTTCAATATGGCAGAAGATGATATGCAAGCCTTGATTGCCTATTTACGCTCGCTTGACCCTGTTGAAAATGATGTGCCACGTATTGGTCCAACAGGTGACGGTATCGCGCCAGACCTCATTGCTACCGATGATGCGCTATTAGAAGCACCAAACGCTGCTGATGATCTGCTGGGTCGCGGAGAGTATTTAGTGAATACGGTTATGGGTTGTGGTGATTGTCATACACCCATTGATCCATCGACAGGTGAGCCAATTATCGATCAATGGCTTGCTGGGGGACAACCTTGGGAAGGTCCTTGGGGCATTGTGTATGGCGGTAATATCACACCACATCAAGAAAGAGGTATTGGTGATTGGACAGATGAACAAATTGCGCGTTCAATCCGTGCTGGTATTCGTATTGATGGACGACGCTTGATTCTTATGCCTTGGCAAGATTATGTTGTACTTACTGACGAGGATACTGATGCTATTGTTGCTTACCTGCGAGATATTCCAGCAGTAGATTTAGAAGCACCGATACCCTCTATTGATGAACCATTCCAAGTATTTGAAGACGAAGAATAATGAATATAAGCTATATGGGTGCAGTAAAAATATAGTGCTGTACCCCATATAATCTATTTTAGGAAATGAGCAAAAGAGAACCTTAATGCAAACTCAACAACAACATCCTAAAAGTATCCGATTAGGTGTTCGCTGGAAATTGCTCCTCCCATTTTTATTTATTATTCTATTTGTGCTTTTTGTCGTTCTCCCATTTGCGAATAGCCAAATCGCACAACAATTAGAAGCGGAAGCCGATGCACGCCTCGAACAAGTCGCAATCGCTATTGGGCAACTTATCGCACAAAGTGAAAATGAATTAAAACTAACAGCGAACCTTGTCGCTAATTTGCCTGATGTCGAAGCAATTGGCTCAGATCGCTTGTCTGCACAAATTACACTACTGCCCCAAAAAGAAGAACTCGGTCTACAAGAACTGAGCTACTATGGTGTCGATTATGTGGCAGGGGGAACACCTATATTTTATGGCGGAATTATTATTGCTCGCCGTAATTCTGTTAGTACAACTAGCCTTGCAATCCGTGATGAAATTATCCTAACAGTATTAGAAACTGGTGAATCTAATAGTGGTGTTGCCATTACCCCTCAATCCTCGCAGATCATCGGTGCAGCACCCGTAACATCAGATGATGGTATATTGAATGGTGTTATTATTGCTGTAACGTATATCGACGATGATTTTATGGCATCTATCGGTGAAATTCTGAATGTTGATGTAACACTCGTAAAAGATAATGCGCCTATTGCTGGTACGATTGACCGTACAAGCGATTATGAACGTCTTATTCAAAATGGTTTTATTGATCTTACTGGAACTGTCACGACAACCAATATCATATATGCCGATAGTATTGAATATCGACTCTTAGCACATCCTCTCATCATCGATGATGATATTCAAGGAACGGTACTCATCACCAGATCACTCCAAAATCGTATTGAAGTTCAACAAAGCATTCAGCTTTCTATCTTGATCTTTGTAGCGATCTTAATCGTTGTAATGCTAGCATTTTCAATTGAAATTTTTGTCAATATTGCCAGTCCTATCAAGCGCCTTGCTGAAGCTACAGCTCGTGTAAGTGGCGGTGCATTAAATGAACGCGTTCAAATCAGAGAATCAATCATAGAAGACGAGATCACACATATTAGCCGTACCTTCAACATCATGACAGAACATCTAAATGATCTTTACTCTGGCTTAGAATTTCAAGTTTCTTTACGTACAGGCGAATTACGCGATGCACTTAGTGAACTCGAAATCAAACGAGACGAAGCTATTAAAGCTAGTCACACAAAAAGCGCTTTCTTAGCGAATATGAGCCATGAACTCCGTACACCACTTAATGCCATTATTGGCTACAGTGAAATGCTAGAAGAAGAAGCTGAAGATTTTGGCTATAAAGATATTATTCCTGACTTACGGAAAATTCAGAAAGCAGGCACACACTTACTCGCACTTATTAATGATATTCTCGATATTTCTAAAATTGAAGCAGGCAAGGTTGAATTACACCTCGAAGATATTCAGCTATTTCAACTCATCGATGAAATAGCAATGACAATTCACCCTGTCATAGAAAATAAAAATAACCAGTTACATATTCATGCAACAGATGAACTTGGCACTATTCACGCAGATATTACGAAGTTACGCCAAATTATTTTTAATCTACTCAGTAATGCTGCTAAATTTACAGAAAATGGCACAATCACAATTCATGTTACCCGTGAATATCATCTTGGAGGCGATTGGATTCAACTTGTTGTTAAAGACACAGGCATTGGTATGACATCTGAACAACAAGCAAAAGTATTTGATGAGTTCACACAAGCAGATGTCGCAACCACACAAAAATATGGCGGTACAGGTCTAGGCTTGCCTATTAGCCGACATTTTGCACAAGTTATGGGTGGCGATATTGCAATCGAAAGCCAAGCAGGTATCGGCAGTAACTTTATTGTACGGTTTCCTGCAATCATAGAAAAAGCAAGCGATGCCATACAAGACTTAGATGCCACTATACCGATGACTATTGATGAACCTATTATATCGTCTTTAGAAAGTATCTTGAAAATTCTCATCATAGATGATGAACAGGCAGTTCATGATACATTATATCGAAAACTCGAACGAGAAGGATTTCAAGTTATATCAGCATTTACAGGTGAAGAAGGTCTTAGGCTTGCAAAACAACATCAACCAAATGTGATTGTACTTGATATTATGCTACCCTCAATTGATGGTTGGTCAGTGCTAAATGTGCTTAAAGATGACCCCGCAACAGCAAGTATTCCTGTAGTGATTATCTCAATAATTGATAATAAAGCGATGGGTTTTGCAATGGGTGCAGTTGATTATCTGCGTAAGCCGATAGATCGTAGCCAACTCGTCGCATCATTAAAGCGCCATATGATAGCGTTTAATAGCCCCTCATACCTACTCATTGTAGAAGATGATAAGGATACACGCGATTTATTGTTGCGGACTGCTAAACGTGAAGGATGGCAAGCAAGTGCTGCGGAAAATGGTCTTATTGCCTTGCAACAATTAGCTACTCAAGTACCAGCTCTTATATTACTTGATCTCATGATGCCTGAAATGGACGGCTTCACCTTTCTAACACAATTGCGCCAAAACCCAGCATGGGAATCAATACCAGTGATTGTTATTACAGCAAAAACACTCACTAATAATGACAAGCAAGCATTACACAAAAATGTTGATCGTGTACTTCAAAAAGGTGACTATACACCAAAACACCTAATCGCTGAAATACAGCGTGTTTTGAATGTGCAATCAACATCATAATAGCCAAATATAAGAGGTCATGATGCTCAGTAAATTCTCAGTCCTTGCAGGAATCATATTGGTATTATTAACAGCTTGCACGCCCACATCTGTATCAACACCCATTATACCGACTACAACACCAATAATAGAATCAAGTGAACCACAACAATACACAGCCGAAAGTCGCGGTGAAGCCTTATTTGTTGAATCAATAGAGGAAGTCGGGTTTGCTTGCGCCTCATGTCATTACTTGACATCTGCAAGATTAATAGGTCCCGGTATGGCTGAAATTGCTAATCGTTTTGAAACTTACAATCTCGATATAAGCCTACAAGAATACATCAGGCTAAGTATTACAGACCCAACAGCATATATTGTCCAACAATCACCAGCATATCCTGCTAATGTGATGCCAAGCAGCTATTCAGATCTATTCAATGACGCACAGCTTGATGATTTAGTAAGCTACATTTTATCATTATAGCCTTAATCAGATTCTGGAAAACGGACGCGTGTAAACCGACTCCGCATAGACGCACGTAAACCGCGTCGCCGATTCGGGACATCAGGTTGAATATCAGGAATAATTGGCGCACTATCCATAAATTTACGTAGAGGCTCTTCAATTTTAAGGATCGCAGAAGCGCTATCATCAGTTGTTTGTATAAAAGCATCAGGAATCGTTCGGACATTCTCAGTTTCACTGGGTTTCTCTAAGCCAAATACTTCAAATACACTAATGGTTGATGTATCAAGTTTAGAAATTGCTGGTTCACTAAATCCTAATTGAATAGGTTGTTCCTGCGTTACCTCATCATCACTTGAAATAAAGTCGGTCTCAACAGTTTCTAATGTTGGGTTACTGATAGGGGCAGTGCTTGTTTCAGCAATTGACTCGTTTGATTGCTGTGTTGGCGATTGCTCGGCAGATACGTTTACTTGTGAGATCACCTGAGCATCTGGCATTGCTTTAAGGAAATCAGGTTCAGTTTCAGTAACTGAAGGTGGTGCGTCTTCTACAACCTGAATGCTTGGATTGGGGCGTGTATCCTCATCAGTAAGGGCAGGTTCTTCAATCTGAAAACCTGTACCTTCTGGTTGTAAGGGTTGTTGAGCAGTAGGAGGTCTGAAAATAACATCGTCATCAACCTTCACCACAGGGATTTCTTGACTCGTCACTTTAACAGGATAACGCGGTTGATAACTTGCCCGTTCTTCAACATTAGGCGCTTCTTTTAGATATGCCTTTGATGCTTCGGGATTAATAGCCTCGTCGACCTTTATATCCTTGATAATTGTGTAGATATTTCTTAAACCCTGCACAACCTCTTTATCAGCGCGACCTTTCATCGAAAAATTATTTCTTAAATTACTAAAAAAACCATTGGTATCATAAGAAAATGTCCACTGTAAAACAGTGCCTTCAGGGGCTTCTTGTAAACGAATCCGTCCACGATTATTGGTATAATTTGACCCATCAACAATCCGATACTCATATCCCAGCCCTTCATACCAAGCTGTAATTTCAAGTACCTGCTCTTTATCGCTGTTTGTTGTATTACGCCACCGCATTCCACGTCCAACTTTCATCGTCGTCAGATGCTGCACACGTTTACTATCAGGATGCCAACGTGGGTTATTTGAAATGTCTTTCAACAACTCCCATACGGTAGCAGGGCGTGTCGGGATTGCGATTGCGTGGTCGATAACTGTTGTCATCGGTGTTCAAACTCGTTTCTGTACGTAACTTATGCTAAACTCTAATACGAATTGTAACGGTGAGAACGATGATTGGCAAGCAACGATGCTCGGTCCTGTGTTTGTATTTGCATTTGTAGTCGCCACAATGATTGGTGCAACCTTCCATTTTATCTTTGGTGGCGATGCGCGGCGTTTAGCGCTTTTTCTACTGGCTGCTTGGATTGGCTTTGCGCTAGGGCAAGCAGCAGGACAATCATTCGGTGTTACACTGTTCCCAATTGGTGAATTACGGATTGTATCTGCAATAGCAGGTGCATTATTTACTTTATTAGCTGTATTGATATTTACCTCAGACCGTCGCTGAAGATGGTCAATAAGTGATGTAAAGGATTCTTATGTCTGAAGCAACAATGCCAGCGCCTGCTGCACCGCAACCCGCGCAAGGTGAATCCCAAACAATCGGGCAGCGCATCAAAGATTTTGTCTTAGGGACAACTTTGGTCGGTTTCATCATACGCGGTACATTGATACCACTTCTACTCTATCTACTGATTTTCATTTTTGGTGTTTGGCGTGCATGGGCTGATGCCGATGGCTCGGCAGCTTACTTTGACTATGTACGGGGTTTATTTGATGTCATCGTATCACTTGCATCAATACTCATCATCATTGCAATTGGCGTACTAATCGTTCAAATTGCACGTTTTGTGAACTTGTTACGCAGTGAAGTTAAACCCATCACTGAAGATACTAAACAAGCCATTAAAAACGTTCGTGTAACGTCTGAATTTGTACAGAAAAACGCCGTAAAACCCGTCATAAAGACGCAAACATTCATTGCAGGTATTCTAGCATTCTTACGTGAAATTGGACGCATATCGAAGATATTACAACGTCGTAATACAGAAAACGAAGGAAATAAAGATGGCTGATAAATCTTTTCCAAAATTACACGATGCCACTGTCTTTTGGAGCACGATACTAGGATTTATTACGGGCGCATTAGTATGGTTATGGCATGTTCCAAAACGTGGCGAAGATACACGGCAAGAAATTGTAACAACGGGGCGTGATATGATTGAACACGACCCCGTTAAAGATAGCTTACAAGCAGGCAAAGAACTCGCACGCCAACATCAGCAAGTTCAATAACTGCTAACTTTCGATTTGCTTAAAAGCCTCTCCGATGCTTGCAATAACATCACCAGCAGTCACGCTGCGACTGCTGGTTTTATGGGCTAATACCGTACCAGCCAATCCATGAACATAAGCAGCAATGATCGCTGCATCCAATGGCTGAATCCCTTGTGCCAATAATCCAACGATCAATCCAGCCAATACATCACCTGTACCTGCTGTTGCCAACGCATCCACAGCAAATGGTAAAACAACCAAATCATTAGGTGATGCAATCACTGTATATGCCCCTTTTAGCACAACAATCACATCCCATTCTTTAGCTTTCTCGCGTGCTAGTTCCCAGCGATTTGCTTGAACATCGGCTGTCTCAATATCGCATAGACGTGCCATTTCACCGGGGTGCGGTGTGATGATTGTTCCTGTGGGTAACAATGTCCACCACTCATCCATTTCTGCTAATAAATTCAAACCGTCCGCATCAATGACCAATGGCGGTATCATAATGTCATTATCAGTATCCGTTTTGTCTGCGTCATCAGGTTGAATACCAAAACCAAGTGAGCGCCGACTTGGTTTTTTAGCACTATTCTGGCTTGATGTCAGGATTGTTTTGATAAATTCGCCAGTGGTTTTTTCAGTGCCTAAACCGGGACCTATCAGCAGCGATTTCATCTTGTTAATATCTTTAAAAACCATTTGGGCAGCGCCCTCAGCGATAACACCCATATCATGAGGGAGCATCATCCAAGTGACTTCCCGTAATTGTCCCGCCAAAGCCATAATGACACTACTCGGCGCACCAACTGTTACCAATCCAGCACCAGCACGATAGGCTGCCTCTGCTGCAAGGGCAGGTGCGCCAATATAATTAATCGAACCTGCTAATACAAATGCGCGTCCAAATGTTCCCTTATGACCATCACTAGTCCGATGTTGTAACTTTTGTTTGACCGTATCCGCATCTACCACAAAATCTTGGATTGCTTTCAAAGGCGCTAATTTTGAGGAGATACCAATATCTGCAATCAATAAATCTCCAGCACTATCTGCTGCTGGATAGTGTAATAAACCTTTTTTAGCAGCAATAAATGTAATCGTTTCATCTGCTGGGATAACATTACTGTCTTGCTCGCCCGTATCACAATTAACCCCACTAGGACAATCAACTGCTAGAACCTTGATGGGTGGGGCAGATGGAACTTGATTTGACCTTGCTGGATTTATAATCAGTGAATCAGGGGTAGCACTGCGACGTGCATTAACTTCATGATTTACATTCCGTAAGATTTTTTGCGCCTCACCTTGAATAGGTAAGCGCACTCCAATCCCAAATAGCGCATCAATCACTAAGTCAGCGCTTGCAACCATATTGCGTAGCAGACGCTTATCAGCATCATCCTCAGATTTTGCCAAAAATAAACCAGCCGCTTCAACCGTTTGGGTATATGTATCATCACGATCTGCTAATAAGTAAAATCGTACATCAACATCTGGGTTATCTTGTGCCATATATAAGCCAGCGACTAAGCCATCACCCCCATTATTGCCAGCCCCTACAAGAATTGTTACTCGCGGTGAATCAATGCCATCTAACAGCGCATTTGCACGATCCGCTACCGCACGACCTGCTGCATCCATCATACTCTCATAAGAATAACCATCAGCATCTGCTGCTGCTTCAATCGCGCGGATTTGTTCGATACTTGCTATTGGTATCATCATTGTCTCCTAAATGCTTAGTAAAACGAAACCTTGGCTATATGCTATTTTAGACTAACTGAGATCAATAACCTTACAAAATTTCTACACCAGAATCAAAAAAGACGCAGCAATAAGCCACGTCCTTTGAAATCATGTTGGTTGAGTTTACAACTTAATAATCACGGTCAATCACACTATTGGCAAGTTCAATCAAACTTATTTTAGCATCACTATCTGGCAAAATATCAAGCGAATTAATTGCCATTCCTACTAATGCGCGTGATTGTTGACGAGCTTGCTCAAGGCGATCACCACTCATCATTTTGCGCTTTACCGATTCCATAATTTCAGCACCATCAGCGCCATTTTCTCCACCAACTGCTGCAAATCCGCGCCCTTGCTCAAGATCAATACCCGACGTTTTACCGAGTGTCTCTTCGTCACCTACAATATCGAGAATATCATCTACAATCTGAAATGCCATCCCAATATTATACGCATAATCTCCTAATGCTTCGACCACATCATCAGAAGCGTTTGCTAATTTTGCACCCACTGCACCTGCAGTCTTAAAGAGCGCTGCTGTCTTTAGTGCGATAATACGAATATAATTCTCGCTCGTGAATTCGTTATTTTTCACTGCCCATGCTTGTAAAGTTTCACCTTCTACTAGCGCAGTTGCAGAAGCGGCTAAATCACGATTTAACTCACCATAAGGTGCCATTAATTCGTATACTGCGGTGAACAAAAAGTCACCTGTCAGTAATGCGAATGTGCGACCCCACTTGGCATTGACTGATGGTCGCCCGCGACGTACAACACCGTGATCGTTGATGTCATCGTGGACAACACTAGCGGTGTGCATCAGTTCGACTGCTGCACCGGGCGCACTTGCATACTCAACGTCCGTTCCTCCGGCTGCTAAGTAAGCGAGTAGTAGAAGGCGCGGGCGTATGCGCTTGCCTCCTGCTTGCAATATGTGTGTGCTGGCATCGCGCAGTACAGTCACATCGCTGTTGACGACCTTTATCATTGCATCCTCAACAGACTGCAAGCCTCTTTCTAATAACCGATCTTTATCAACACTTATCGGTGCTGATGTCATCTTTTGCATGGTCATAAGGCTCCGCTTCTGTTGTGTTAGAGTTTGTTACTTTCAGAACTATCTAAATCTATTTTACACAAAAACCGTCTAACGTCAACGTAATCACATAATACCTTCACCGATTATTAACGATTGTGCTTATTTTCACAATTTTATTATTTGCGAATCATCAATCATTTATAGAGTATTATATGTGAAATGAATCCAAACGAATTAAACACAAAAAATCATTTTCCCCATAAGGCACGAAAAATACAAAGAAAAACAAGTGATAGAATGCTATTTTCAAGTTTAGCTGATTAACTGAAAGCTAAGACGAGAGCTTGTTATTGAGTTTAATTTGCTGATTCTTAGAAGTCTAATAACGTCCATAAAACCCATCCAAAGAAGAACCCTCGGGCTGTCCATAATCCTGTGCGAATCCAGTTCGATATAAGCAGAACTTGATGAACATCGGCATCAAACGTCTCCATAAGGCGTGCATGTTGTGGCGCACTGATAAAGACAGTCACACACCAAATGATGATTATGACAAATGCAGCTATAGCTAATGCAAATTGTGGAATATTCGGTGGGGAATAGACGACTAACGCCAAACCTGTTATTAATTCGACAATCATTAACGGTAAAACGAGGAGCGTAATACGTGCCATATGAGCGCGTTGATACAAATTATATCCCTCAACGCCAACAAGATTAAATAAGGGATAATGAACGTGCTGAATTGTCCAAATTAAACCAATAAGCGCCCACGTTATCAAAATATGTATAACGAGTAGTGTTTTCACGTTGATAACGAAATTTCTTTAGCTTAAATCATCAAAATTAACAAATGGAATTTCAAACCAGAAGGTACTACCTTCATTGAGCGTACTCTCAACATGAATAATAATGCCATGATTTTCTAAGATAAATTTCACCAATGCTAATCCAACGCCTGCGCCACCATAAGGTCGGGTAGATGTATCATCAACTTGGTAAAATGATTCAAAAATATCTTGTAATTGATCATTGGCTATCCCGATGCCATTATCTCGAATAGCGACATAGACTTTATCGCCAGATTTGCGACCTATAATTTCAATATCTTTTTCATTACCGAATTTAAGCGCATTATCCATCAGCAATTGTAAAACCGTACTCAATCCTTGCTTATCTGCAATAATCGGTGGCAGATGCGGTTCAATGACAACATGAATACGTTCAGCATCACGACTCCGTGTCCAGATACGAGTCAAATTACGTTTTGCATATTCAACCGCATCGCGCAAAATAATCGGATTCGGATTTATATCGAGGCTATGCCCAAGCAAAGTTATATTTTTAACGTGTGTTTCCAAGCGTGAAACAGCATTCTGAGCATAATTGACCAACTTTTTATCAGTTGTATCTTCCCCAATTAACGCAACGGCTGATTTAACTTGTAAAAGAGGCGTGCGTAATTCATGTGACACATTGCGAACGATGGCATTCTTGAGTAACTCAATCTCGCGTAATTTTCGCTTCCGTTTTGCATTATCGACTTCGAGATTATCCAATTGTTTCTGTAAATCTTGATTTTTGGAACGTTGTACTAATAAACGCATTAATTGATAAACCAATGCAGTCGGTTGCGAGGGCAGAATACCATCAATTTGATGAGGAATATCTATTTCCGTTACGGATGATAAAACAACTAACATTAGAAACTCAGGTGTTTGCGAACCCAATTCCTTGATAATAATTGGCATCAAGGCATCACTAAAAACAACTGCATCAATAGCCTCATCAATTGTATTGATTTCTTGAGCCTTTTGAAACACAGTAAATTTAATTTGATTTGAGACAAGTTGTCTTTTAAGTGCATCATCAGAACACAATGTTGCATCAATCAAAATATGACCACTGCTTTGATTTAGTTCATCTGAGTCTACAGTCATTGTTTTACCTTATAGATTTTTGAACAATCTATTGAGCCGATTATTATAAGAGTATTTGCTAATGAACAAATGAAAATGGATGTATAGCATTAATACTACGCACAAGGAAAATCATAGATACCCGTATTCATTTTCCCATAATTCGATGAAGTAACAGATGTTTTTTTGATTTTCTGATGTCAAAAATAACAACATCTCCAACACTATGTGTATCATAACATAATCAGAATATCGGCGGAATGTAATTGGAATGATGGTTAATATAATCGAACACTTGAAAGTGTTTTGTAACATTCCTTGGCTTAATCACATCGTCCGATAGTTTGGCATAATTGATTCAAATGTAAACGGTCATGTTGTGCTGTGAAATATGCCATCTCTAACAGGGTCGTTAAACCAAATATGCTATGCCTTGCGGGGCGTTGCCAATCATCACTAGACAAATTCCGTACTAGAGCAATCGTTTCTTGACGCGTTCGCATAAATGCTTCCGCAATCTCTAAACCAGTATCCGCGCAATCAACAATATCGGGGCCCGGAGCTTGCGGTTGTGTAATAAAGGGGTTGTCATTTTGTAAGATCGTCAACAGACGACGACGCTGATGATCTTCTTCATTGGTGACAAGATGGCATAAGATTTGAATAATTGACCATTCTTTTGGATCAGGGCGTTGATGCCAATAATGATCTTGAACAGTATCTACAAATCCATATACAGCACCAATATTCCCACGTAACTGCGGTTCAATCATTTCAGGTCGTAAATCGAGCGCCAGTGATTGCCCAAAATACCGATTCATCTCATCACTAAAATGTCCTAAGCCATTTTCACCAATATAACAAGTTTGTAAGCCAACTTGCTGTGCAGGTAAAATATCATTTCGCATACTGTCACCCACCATAATGGCTTCATCAGGTTCAATGCCAACACGCCCAAGAATTTCAGCATAATAGGCGGGGTCAGGTTTAGCAAAGTGCATGTTATCTGCGGATGTAATCAATGAATAAAAATCGTCGTCATTAGGCAACTGCGCCCATTCCATCCGTTGACGAATTGCGCGTTCAGGATAAATAGGGTTGGTAGCAATGACGATAGCGACCCCCATTTCCCTGAGTCGATAAATTAACTTAGCTGCACCAGCAACAGGTGTAATACAAGGTTTCAATTGAGGAAATACCTCATCATAGAAACGTTCCAAGATCGCTTCTGTATCAGAACGCACACCATCAGACAAAGTATCAACGAGTGTTTGATAATTTGAGCGATTACCTGCTTGGTAATCACTCATTTTCTGAATGGCTTTTCGTAATTTTTGGGATGAATCCACAAAACCTGCACTTTGAAAGTGGCGTTCAAAAATTGCCATAAATGCTTGGGCAAATTCACGATCAGGATTGAGCAGTAGGGTATTATCGAGATCAAGCAACACGGCTTTAATCATCGTTAATATCGTCCAATGCTTGACGGAAAATATCTAATCCCGGATTCTTATTATCAACATTCCCCACATAAGGGTCTTCGATAACTGTGCCATCATAAAGGCTTTTTGCAGTGACAATTAACTTACGCCCAAATCCCAAAAATCCTTTTTCAATGGTCAACGTGAGTTCCATATCAGGATCAGCATTGGCTAACAAAATATCAGGCACAGGGCATTTGCTACAATCACTCGGATGCCATCTGATAGAGTCGATATTACCTTTGACCAATCGGCATTCTTGCACATTGCGCCCACGATGAAAGTCTTCATAGTAATGTTTACATTCTTTGCCTGCTGGTGTTTTCACGTCTTTACTCCTGCTCTAACCAATCTGTCGCGCGTTTAGCAATTTCATCTAATTTGCCATATTCTAGCGTTGCATCAGGTAATGATTCTAAGAACTTCATCCCATACGATTTATGGATGACACGACTATCAAAAATAGCCACAATACCACGATCTGTTTGTGTGCGGATTAGGCGACCAAACCCTTGCCGAAAACGTAGAATCGCATCAGGCACAGCATAGTCATTGAATGCGTCAGAATATGTACCTGAGCGTGCTGCAAAAATAGGATCATTTGGCACAGCAAAAGGTAGACGAACAATCACGAGTGCTGATAAATCATTTCCCGGAATGTCGATTCCTTCCCAGAAGCTCCGTGTTCCTAATAAAACAGCTTTCTCTGTTGATTTAAAGCTCTCTAGTAAGGTTTCACGACTACCACCTGTTGCTTGATCGTAAATCGTGATATTGCCCAAGGCTAAACGTGGCGAAATATTTGCAGCCGTTTCTCGTAATTGCGAATAACTCGTAAATAGAACGAGCATCCGTCCATTCAGTTCTGCTGCTAACTCAACTATGCCACGCTCAACCATACTTTGGTATCCGCGCTCATTCGGTTGAGGCATATCATCAGGTATGAAAATCAAGGTTGATCGCTTATAGTCAAATGGCGATCCCAACGCTAATTCAGTCGCGCTTTCTGCAAATAAGCGTTGTCTTGTAAATTGAAAACTACCTGCACTGCGTAAGGTTGCACTCGTCAAAATGACAGATTGCTTCTCATGCCAAATATATTGCTCCATCAAAGGTCCCACATGCAATGGCGCAGATTGTAATGCAATCCATTCAGCAGAGCGGGCATTATTAATCCAATACACACGATTTGCATCAGGCTTCATCACTAAGGCATCTAATTCTGACCGAATCTCACTTAAATTACGGGCAGCAGCAGCAGCAGCATTGAGATGGTCATCGAAACTAGGAATATTATACTTTTCAAGCTGGCGCATGGCATCAGCTAATTGACCCATTGCATCCGTCACAACATCAAAATATTCCGACAACGTTTCCCAATCGCGCCCAACCATTTGGAAAGCACTATGATCGCGCCGCTTAGTATCAATCCGAATCCGATAATTATTATCAGAACGGCTATCATGGATAAATTGATAAATCGTCTCGAAGAATTTGCTACTCAATGCTTGCATTGCGCGTGCTGTTTGCCCAATATCTTGGATAAACATCTCAAGGCGCATCGCATGTTTATCAGGAACACTCATTTTAGCATTTCTGAGTAAATCACCCAGCAAACCAGCATTAACACCCCCAAGATCAATTAAACGTCGCATGAGTCCTTGTTGGTCAATCCGAAAACTTAAACCATTGGTGACCGCATCTTCTAATTGATGCGCTTCATCAGCAATCAAATATTTATAAGAGGGCAGTACCGCATTGTCGGATACAGCATCACTGACTAATAAAGCATGATTGGAAACCACAATATGAGCCGATTCAGCTTCCTTGCGTGCCTTAAAGTATGGGCATGTACCTGCCATCTGTGCTTGACAACGATGTAAGGAGCAATCTTCATCTTCAGCACTCAAGCGATTCCAGACAAAATATTCCCCACTACGAAGTGATAATTCACCTTTATCGCCTGTTTGGCTTTCTTGCAACCAGACCAATACTTTAGCCAAGGTCTTTAATTCATCTAAATTACTGGGTAAGCGTCGGCGTACTGAGGCTAATCGACGTGGACAGAGATAATTACCACGTCCCTTCATCACAGCAGCTTTAAAGGGCTGTTCCATCAAATCTTGTAGCAATGGAATATCGTTATTGATAAGCTGATCTTGTAGATTAATTGTATTTGTCGAAACCACAATGCGTTGATTATTCTTCGCTGCCCATAAAACGGCTGGAATCAAGTAAGCGAGTGATTTGCCCGTACCCGTACCTGCTTCCACCATCAAATGTTCACCTTCATTGAAAGTGTGAGCAATCGACTGTGCCATCATCACCTGTTCTTGGCGATGCTCGTAATGTAAAAGTTGCTTAGAGAGTGTGCCATCTTCTCCCAAAATTGCATCAATATCACTCATTTGGATCGTATCTAATACATCATGTGCTTTGAGAGGTTTAAGGTCTTTATTAGATGGTTCAAAAACATGCAAGACACTCTCAATTGCATCAGCATCACCCTGAGATTTGATTTCATCATAAGCAGCACGGAAAACCGCACCTGTATCCCACTGAAAATTTTGTAATCCGCGTGTAATCTCAAAGAGAATAGGCGAGGGCAAAGCAATGAGTTTTTCCCATAAATGCCAATATAGAATTGCTGTTGCGCGGGCATCATCTAATGCACGATGGGCATTTTCAAGATCAATCTCAAAAACGGCAGCCAAGCTCGATAAGCTATAGCGCGGTGTACGGGGTAATAAAATTGATGCAAGATCAAATGTATCAATCGGTAAATTTGATTTGAGTATCCCAAATCGTCGCATAAAGCCAATATCAAATTGTACATTATGAGCGATAACAGGCGTATTACCTACAAATGCTGCAACATCTGGCAACACCGTTGTGAGCAATGGGGCATCCCGTAAATCATCTTGATGGATACCTGTAATATGAGTTGTTTCGGCAGGAATGACAAAACCGGGATTGACTAATGTTGAATATTCTTCAATGACTTGACCATCTCTGATGCGAACTGCACCAATCTCGATGATTGCATCTTTCTCAACATCAAGACCCGTTGTTTCTAAGTCAAGCGCGATGAGTTCTCCGCGCATAAATTGCTCCAATCTGGGGCTAGTATTTTACAAAAGGATAGCAGAATACCGCATAGCTTGCTATGGGGGATGAATGCTTTTATGAATATGTTGCGACGTATGCAATTTTCATGTATCTTTAATAGTATCATGACTCAGAAACTGACCATTCGACGCACATTCAAATATCGCTTGTATCGCTGTGGCAAAAAAGATCACGCTTTGCACTATCAAATTAACATTGCAGGCATGATCTGGAATCACTGTTTGGCGTTGCAAAAACGCTATTATCGCTTGTTGGGTCGTCATATCTCTGAAAAACGCATGAAAAAGCATATCAGTCGCTTACGGAAAAGTCGTCGATATGCTTACTGGAAAGACTTAGGCTCGCAAGCCGTTCAAGATGTGATTGAGCGTTTAGAACGTGCCTACGAA
>JBAUIA010000064.1:0-32810 GCA_049680565.1 Phototrophicaceae bacterium | reverse complement strand
CTATCCCAGCATGGACAGCCGCATCAAAGAGTTTGCAACAACTGAAATCAAGCATCGCACGCGCACCAAAAGCCCCACTTTGGGCGCGTTATTACCTTGATGTTATCATTTTAATGGCTGGTTTTGCCTTTCTGATGCGTCTCTTATCGCTCTCTTCGGATGAACCACTGGTGAGCCTATTACGCAATCCATCTCTATTACTTGATGCCTTAACACAAGGCAGTGCTTCAACGCTATTTTCGGATGTTTTCAACTTAGCAGGACCTGTACTTATTTTGCTAGGTGCATCCATGCTTTGGCTAAGGATTTTTCCATTATTTATTCGTGTGATGGGGAATTTATTCGCTAATGGCGATGGTTTAACGATTCGTCTTGCTTTTTGGAACGTTGAGCGTGATCCTGCTCATTATGCTCAATTGGTTCTTTTACTAATAGGTACACTCGCGCTCGGTACATCCTCATTGGCACTATCAGAAACCCGCGCTGTCGGTGGATGGTCAGCAGCCCAAGCCGAAGTGGGTGCAGATGCTGTCCTCAACCTTGATCCTGCCCACTTTGATGCGTCTTTTGATTGGGATAGCTTACCGACAGTCATTGATGCAATTCCCATGATACGCCTTTCAACACAAATTAATGATGTCGGCGCATTAATTGCTCTGAATCCTGCGACTGCAATAAGTGATGAGTTACAAGCGATCACCGCCCCTTTTGAAATGTTAGGAATATCCGATTTTCGTTTACCCGGATTGTTGCTTCCAGATCATACAAATCAGCTTCAATTAGATGTCTATGCGCGTGAACCACAAGACGCTGGCATCATTGATACGCAATTAACTTTGATATTAGAAGATCAACTCGGTATTCGTCATTCATTACCACTTAATTCCGACCAATCGACTGAATTTGGCGAATTTTTCACCTATCAAGCGATTGTTCCTGATTTTGGTGTTACACCTTACCGCATTACACGTCTTGAATTGTATAGTGAGCATAATACGGTCAATGAATTTGAGCATGTTGTCTATCTTGATAACTTAGTTGCAATCACAGAAGATGGTCAATCAACGGTCATCAATCGCTTTGAACCTGATACACTTAATCTATGGCAATGGAACTCTAGTGTTCGTCGTGAACAAGTTTTAGAAAGCACGGCATTTAGTAGCAATACTGACAATGTCACAGAAGGGGAGAATAGCTTACGTGTCTTGCACCTCATCCGTGATGGATCGCGTGATAATACGGTAAACCCTGCCATTGCATCCTATAATGATCTGCCCCTACCACCGATTCCAATTGTTGTCTCACAGAGCTTTGCTAATACTGAAGGGCAAGCAAGTCGTTTTCGTCGCCCATTACAAATAGGGGATACTTTGTCGGTTGGCTTGAACCTTCCCACAACAGGAAGTGCTACATCGCGTGAAGATTTTTCCTACGAGATTGTAGGTGTTGTCCCTAATGATTATCCATCCTTTGTAAATGATGAACGCCTGATCTTTGCGGATTACGATATTGTGCGTTACCGCCTCAATACCTATTCATTTACATCACAATTTCCGAGCCTCATCTACGATTATAATGCAGTCTTTTTTGCACTCGAAGGACGTACGCCAGACCCATCTTTCATAGATGAATTACAAGCCGTTGATGGCTATCTTAGTGCAGATTACGCATGGGATCGCTTCAGCCAAATCCAACGTGATCCGCTCACCAATGCCGTAACAGGGATCTTGTTTGCTGGATTTTGGGTGTCATTATTTCTTAGCTTGCTTGATTTTGGCTTCTATATGGCGGTTACTATTCGCCGACGTGCGCTTGCCTTTGCTACCCTACAGGCTATTGGTTGGAATGAACGTAATCTTTTAAACCTACTCTTAGTTGAACAAGTTGCCTTTATCACGCCAGCGATCATTATTGGTATCATATTTGGTATGTTACTAGCGAATCTCATTTTGCCATTCTTATCACTTATTGGCTCGCTGGCATTACAAATCCCTATCTTAGCCATCACGATACTCATTGTGGCGTTAATCGTGGCTTTTGCCTTGATTTTGCGCCTCACAGCGATAATCTTGCGCCGTCTAAGTCTCAATCAAGTGATGCGCTTTGGAGAATAATATTTTTAGGTATCAATAGCTTATAAGGAATATCGAAATGTCATCATTTATTGAATGTGATAATCTTGTCAAAATTTATAAAATCGCGGAACTTGAAGTCGTTGCCTTGCAAGGGCTTGACCTAATAATCGACTCAGGAGAGATGATTGCGCTCATTGGTCCATCTGGCTCGGGGAAATCAACCCTGATGAATGTTCTCGGTGGCTTAGATATGCCGTCAGCAGGACAAGTCAAAGTCGGGCAATATGATTTGCTTGAACTTAATCGCCGTCAACAAACAATTTATCGTCGTAATGCTGTTGGCTTTGTCTGGCAACAAACGGCACGTAATTTATTATCCTACCTCAATGCCCGCGAAAATGTGGAAATGCCAATGGCGTTCAAAGGCTTATCATCGAAGCAACGCCGTACCCGTGCCGAAGAATTACTAGATGCTGTTGGTTTGTCAGATCGTATGAATAACCGTCCCTCACAATTATCAGGCGGAGAACAACAACGTGTTGCACTTGCTGTTGCAATGGCAAATCAACCAGAACTACTCCTCGCTGACGAACCCACAGGCGAGGTTGATAGTGATTCTGCTAATCAAATTTTTGATACCATGCACCAACTGAATCAACAATTCGGTGTGACGATTGTTATTGTTACCCACGATCATGCCGTTGCAAAACGTGTCAATCGCGTTGTCGGGATGCGTGATGGACGCGCCAGTACCGAAGTTTTACGGCGCACTGGCTCAGATGGTGTTGAAATGACCGAAGAAGAATTTGCTGTCTTAGATCGCACAGGTCGCTTACAACTCCCACAAGGCTATCTTGATGCGCTTGATATGGAAAAACGGGTGATTCTGCGCTTGCATGATGACTCTATTGGAATCTATCCAGATAAACAGAAAGCTGAGGCTGATTGATGTCACAAAATCCAATTATTCATCTCGAAAATTGCCATAAAATCTACACATCAGGTAGTGAGAATATCCATGCCGTCAACGCTGTCACAATGGATATTTACCCCTCACAAATCACAGCTATTGTTGGGCGTTCGGGTGCAGGTAAAACAACCTTACTCAACCTGATGAGTGGTTTGGATACCCCGTCACAAGGACAAATCATCATTGATGGTCAAGATTTATTCCAACAATCAGAAGATCAACGCATTCAATTAAGACGTGACAAGATCGGATTCATTTTTCAGAATTTTGGTTTACTACCCTTACTATCCGCAGAAGAAAATGTGGGTGTACCGCTACGAATGCAAAAAATATCGGCGCGTGAACGTAATGAACGTGTCAGTGAGGCATTAGAATGGGTAGGTTTATCAAAGCGTATCCATCATCGACCATATGAACTCAGTGGCGGTGAGCAACAACGGGTGGCTATCGCACGCGCTCTCGCATCTCGCCCCGAAATCCTACTGGCTGATGAACCTACAGGACAACTCGATAGCCAAACAGGTAAGCGCGTTTTAGAAACCATGCGTGAGCTAACAACAAAACTCAATATTACCTTAGTTGTTGTCACTCATGATCCACAAGTGATGGCATCGGCTGATGTTATTCATGAAATGCTCGACGGCAAATTAATTGAAACACGTATCCCTGAACGTCTATAGTGATGTGCGCCAATTCATCTAGGGCAGAGGTCTGCTCTGTCCAAAATGCTAAAATTGGCTCTGATACTCATCATCAACGCCTGCATCCTCAATCCGATACAAATGCTCAATTTGTTGTTCAATAAAAATTGCTTTGTTCAGTGAGTCTAGTCCCTTAACCAAATCGTAATCATCGCCACCATCTTTCACATAATGCACATCATAGACATAAACAGGCACATCATTACTCGTATATGCAACCCGTCTAATGCAATATATTTGTGCTATATGCTTACGATCGATCCGCTTGTTCGCAGCCCCAAACATCGGAATCGGTGCATGATTAGTTTCAATGCCATTCCCGCGTATCCGAATATTCGTCCTGTTTAGATAACCAGCCAAGACATACCATGCCATCCCAATACCAACGGCATAAAATGGAATCATAAAACATAGAACAGCTACAGGGCTATCAATATCGCTATCATCAAATCCAGCAAAGAACATAATCGCTGTGAAAAATACAATAAACGCATTCCATAAAATTGCAAAAAATAACAATCCTTTATGTTGCTTCCCCAACCAGCGATACGTAATTTCTAAACCATCAGGCATCCGATTAATCGTAAATTTATCAGGTTTACTGCGTTTATCTTTTTCCCGCCGTTTAGATTTCTCAGGATAGCTAACATCTTGATTACTCATGAAATGCACGGTGCTGCAAAATTCACAAACAACCACATCATCATTTCTAACGAGAGCCTCTTTAGGCAACGGCGCATGACAGTGCTTACATTCAAGTACATTGAGCATGATAATTCCCTGTGATAATCAGAATGATAGATACTAATTGTACTAGAACTTGATACTGTAAGTTATTAAGCTATCTCGCAATAATGCGAAACTTCTAGGCACTACATTTAGCAAAAACTTATACCTACGGCATAAACATCCGTAAGAAATCGGCTGAATCAATCCACATGCCATTGGCAATCATCTCAAAATGGGCATGAGCGCTACTGCTGCGTCCCGTGCTACCGACAATCCCAAGCACTTGACCTTCGCTAATTTCTTGCCCTTGCGTCACATAAACGACAGCCAAATGAGCATAGCCCGAATAAATTCCGCGCCCATGATTCACCAACACATAATTACCCCGTATATCCAGCATGCCAGCAAATGCTACTTGACCACTTGCTGTCGCCATTAATGGTGTCCCTGTTGGCGCATTAAAATCCCAGCCTGTATGTACCGTCTGTAATTCTTCATTAAATACACGGGCTGCACCAAAAGGGGAGGTTAACTCTGCATTAGGTGACGGTGCGATAAAACTATTTTCAGTCCAATAGGCATCATCACTGACCACACTGGCAATCTCAAAAATTCGAGCTAATTCAGCAGCTTCAATTTCAGGGTCAAGCAAACGGTTTAAGGCATCATCTGGTGCAAGCTGAACGGCTTGACTGATAAACCCACCACTCACCACATTGAATTGGGTTTGTAATACCTGCACATCAGCATTGCTTTGCTCAATTGTCACAATTAGGTCATACAAACGAATCGTCTGACCCATATCAATCGAAATAAATGCCCACCAATCTTCACGTCCCTCTAACTGACTAAAACCAACCGTACTGAGTGATACAACAGCAGATGCACGCTCGATATTATCACCGCTTAAGCGCAAAACCCCTACACGCCCCTGACGAATTGTATTGAAATATACGTCTAAGATGACACTATCGCCTTCAATAGAATAAATTGGTTCGGCATTGCTGCGTACCGCAATTGATTCTGTTGCTTCAGGTGTGATTTCAGCGTCTTGAGCGCTTGCACTAACGGTCAATAATAAAATGAGTGCGATCAGTATAAATCGTTGCATAATTGTCCTATTTCAAGGTGTTACTGTAATAAAAAAGGCATACAATAATTTGTATGCCTCACTCAATCACTATCCTAGAGCCTTAGCCCTCAATCATCAAGCGTTTTTTCTTCGCTTCTTTCATACGGATGTCTGTTTTCAAAATACGCTTACGAATGCGTAAATTCTTTGGTGTCACTTCGAGCAATTCATCATTGCCGAGATATTCCAAATAATCATCCAAACTCATGTTACGGGGTGGCACAAGTGATGCAGATACTTCTTTTGGTTTTGCACGGAAGTTATCAAGATGCTTTGCTTTGACAATATTAATTGCCAAATCTTCATCGCGTGTATTTTCACCGATAACCATACCTTCGTAGACATCTGTCCCCGGTTCAATGAAGAAGATACCGCGTGCTTGCATATTCACAATCGAATAGGTCGTTGATGTACCTTGTTCCATTGCAACCAAGCTACCAAAACCACGTCCCGGTACTTCACCAGAAATCGGTTCATGTGCATGGAAGAGACTATGCATTTGTCCCATACCAGAAGTCGCGCGCATAAAGTAAGCACGGAAACCTAATAAACCGCGTGTTGGCACCATGTAATCAAGATAAGTTGTGCCATGTTCAGTACGCATATTGGTCATCAATGCGCGACGTTCGCCCATCATTTCCATAATTGTACCGACATAATCATCAGCAACTTCAATATAGACTTCTTCCACAGGTTCGAGCATTTTACCTGTTTCAGGATCTTCGATATAAATAACTTCAGGCTTGCTGACTTCAAACTCATAGCCTTCACGGCGCATGGTTTCGATCAGAATACCCAAATGCAACTCACCGCGTCCACTGACAACGAACTTATCAGGGGTTTCACCTTCTTCAACCCGTAATGCAACATTGCTACGAATTTCTTGGTACAAACGCGCACGCAATTTACGTGATGTATTCATACCGCTATCAGCATCTTGCCCAGAAAATGGCGATGAATTGATACCAAATGTCATCCGAACGGTTGGTTCTTCAACTTTGATACTCGGCAACGCATCCACAACATCTGGATGACCAATCGTGTCACTAATTTCAACAGGATCAAAACCAGCCAGCGCAACAATATCACCCGCACTAGCAGATTCAACTTCGGTTTTTTCGAGATTATGGAATTGGAATAGATAATCCAAACGTCCACTCACACGCTTACCATCACTCGTAATACGAACCAATGGCATCCCTTGCGTCATTGTGCCAGCTACCATCCGACCAATTGCAATCTGACCTTTATAACGGTCATATTCCAGTGTCGTAACGAGCATCTTAGCAGGGGCATCCATCTCGACAGTCGGTGGTGGCACTTCCTTCACGATGATGTCAAACATTGGTTCGAGTGTATCAGCAAGTGTATCGGCTGTATAACCAGCTTTACCATGCAATCCAATTGCATAGACAACAGGGAAGTCAGCTTGTTCATCAGTTGCACCCAATTCGATGAATAAATCAAATGTTTCATTCATCACTTCAGTAATCCGTGCATTCTGACGATCAACTTTATTGACCACAACAATAATACGTAACCCTAATTCCAAAGCCTTACGCAATACAAAGCGTGTCTGTGGCATTGGACCTTCAACAGCATCCACCAAGAGCAATGCGCCGTCAACCATGTTGAGTACACGCTCAACTTCGCCGCCGAAATCAGCATGTCCCGGTGTATCTACAATATTGATTTTGGTATCTCCATACGTTACAGCCGTATTTTTGGAGAGAATCGTAATCCCACGTTCTTTTTCGAGTGCGTTAGAATCTAACACACGGTCTTCTAACGATGCACCCTCACGGAATACATGCGTCTGCTGTAGCATGCCATCGACCAAGGTTGTCTTACCATGGTCAACATGCGCGATAATTGCAATGTTTCGTATATCGTTGCGTAATTCAGTCAACTTTATTTGTATCCTCTTTAGCTAGTATTGCAGCATTAATCTTGTGACGACCTCAAAACAATCAATCAGCAATCTAACCTGTACAAATGTTGCGCACTTAAATCGCCGAAAATGACTCGCATCGAGAACCTATTTCCACAATCATCGTAAGGACTTGCAAAACCGCGTCCTATGCTCTAATGAATCGCATGAATAGATAGGTAATCAATCAAAAGGTCTTTGTAATAAAAATCAGATTGGGTACTAAATTGGGAGGTGAAAAAATATTATTGAGTAACCATGATTCTACTAATAACTCTATTTTCGCTTATTTTTGCGGATATTACTACCTCGTTTTATGGCACTATCGCCGAATTTCTCTTTAAGCTCATCTAAAGTGCGCTGTAATTGCCGACTTTTCTGATCTTCGGCGCTTTCCCATAAGGATAATTGCTGTGCCATATCTTCTAAATTGCTGACACCAACCCCAATTAAGCGAACGGGTTTGCCTTTAATCCAATGTGCCTCAAACAAGCCTAATGCTTCGCGCACAATCGTTGCATCATCTTGGGTTGGATATTGCAATGTCATTTGCCGTGTTAATGTTGTGAAATCACTCCAGCGCAACTTAATATTGATTGTGCGACCACTGATTTTCTTACTTCGTAATCGTCTGCCAACATTCTCTGATAAATTCCGCAAGACACGCCGTAATTCTTCACTATCACGTATATCATGATTAAATGTCGTTTCATTGCTAATGGATTTCGTTTCGTGTTCGGTATTAACTGCTCGTGTATCAATGCCTTGCGCGCGTCGCCACATATCATAGCCATTTTTGCCAAAATGATGAATCATAAAGTGTTCTTTTTGGCGTGCAATATCACCAATCGTATCAATACTGAGTGCATAGAATTGTTCTGCTGTTTTTGGACCCACGCCCCATAATTCACGGATAGGCAAACGGGCAAGATAAGTGGCTTCTTCACCATCAGGCACAACCTCAACTGCACAAGGTGGCTTACCATCTTTCCGCCGCGCTTTGCCGATATTATTCGCAATCTTAGCAACTAGTTTGTTACTCGCTACACCAATTGAACAAGGTAAGTCTAATTCGCTTCGTATAGTCATTTGGAGACTGCGTGCGATAGCCTCAGCACTACTCTGGATACCTGTCACATCGAGAAAGGCTTCATCAATAGATAACTGCTCCACTAACGGGGTCAAATTATGCAGTATCGCCATCACTTTCTCTGACCATTCGCCATATAAACTATGACGGGTTGGCACAACGATTAACTCAGGGCATAATCGGCGTGCTTCACCCATTGGCATTGCTGAACGCACCCCAAACAAGCGAGCAGGGTAGGATGCCGATGCAACAACACCTCGATTATCAGCACTACCACCAACCGCAAAGGGCTTACCAACAATCTCAGCATTAAACTTTTCTTCTACCGCACAATAAAACGCATCTAAATCAAAATGAAGGATAATTCGTGCCATGATTTTTTCCTAAGAGTTACTGAAATTTATCATAGCTCAAATGTTCAATTCTCACAATTCACGACCATCAAATAATCGTTTGGATTCGATTTGCTTTTCTAATTCTGCCTCGATATTTTTGAGCGTATTTTTGCGCCCTTCAAGATTTAATCCTGCTTGGACAATGTGTATAATCGCAAAGATGACCCCTGCAATTGCACCTAACCAGCGTAATCGTTTTGCCCAACTCTTACTATAACGCCCAATCAAGCTACTTAACAATAAGCCATCAAAAATACTTGCAAGTCCAAAAATCGCACGTTCCGCCGAACTGATCTGAGTCGCTTCTGACTCTAATAATTCCTGCTTGACTCGCACTAATAAATCACGCATCACAGGCGAAATCGCAGCATGATAATGATTCAACTTTTCACCCCTCACATCAATATCAGCTAATAAGCCATAATGATCGCTATAAGCTAAAGCGTCATCTGATAAGCGTGCTGTCATAACCACTTCGATACTTGTCATGCCAATATTTCGCGCCATCAGATAATCAAGGCACTGGTTATCTGATTCCGAATACGGATTATCTGCTGAAAAGGTTATAGGATGTTCACTGTGTAAATGATATGCAATATCAACCAATGCTCCCAATTGGCTAATGATACGATAGCCAGCTTGGTCAGGACGTGTATTCAAATCACCCCCTAAAATAACAGGACTCGCTCCTGAATAACTATCAATAAAGCGTGCTGCATCGTATAAATTTGTCTCGGTATATGCAGCGTATTCATTATTATTGTCAGGATCATATTGTGCATGTGTATGGCAATTATAGACATCAATCACACCATCAGGTGTATTAATCCGCGTCAAGCCAATACCTTTACCTGCATAATAATCCCCACGCATAATATCTTCAGGTTTACCACGCATCCGAAATGGCTGAAACATCGCATCAACAATCGGATATTTGGACATCGTTAATAAGCCGCTCCCCACCAAGGCTGATGAAAAATGATGCGTGTAGCACCATCGCTCACTTAACCCATCAAGTAATTGCTGGCGATTATTGGGCAAATACACTTCTTGGAAAAGCAATATATCAGGATTTAAGCGCATGACCTCTTCGCAAATAGCAGCAGTTCGTTCGCTACGATCTTTCGCATAAGGCGCACCCCATATATTAAACGTCAAAATTTTCATGAGTTAATCAAAACCAATCCTATAATCTTATATAAAAATTCCCCTCACCATATCAAAGATGGAGAGGGGATTAAGAGCAAGCTATACAAAAATTACTCTGGTTTCTGATACTTCATGATAACTAAACCTAATGGTGGTAAGGATAGTTTGATACTTTGCTGGAAGCCATGAGCATGGGTATCACTTGTATGGATACCGCCCAAATTACCGATATTGCTACCACCATAAACTTCAGCATCACTATTCAACAATTCTTGATAATAGCCACTCTGTGGAACACCCACATCAAGCCCCATACGCGGGACAGGGGTCATATTCATTGCAACAACCACAAACTCACTACGATCTTTCGCATAACGAATAAATGTAAAGGTGCTATTGGCAGCATCATTCGCATCAATCCATTGGAAGCCTTCTGGCGAGAAATCAACCTCATATAAAGCAGGTTCATTCTTATAAATACGATTTAAATCTTGAATGAATTTATTGAGGCTTTGATGTGTTCCCATATCCATCAAATTCCAATCAAGACTGCGTGCTTCACTCCATTCCGTCCACTGAGCAATTTCAGACCCCATGAAGTTAAGTTTTTTACCGGGATGCGTATACTGATACCCCATCAGCAAGCGTAATTGTGCAAATTTCTGCCACCAATCCCCCGGTAACTTGCCCATCAATGAGCCTTTACCATGCACGACCTCATCATGAGATAATGCCAGCACGAAATTTTCAGTAAAAGCGTACATCATCGAGAAGGTGAGCTTATTATGTTCCCATTTGCGATAAACAGGATCTTTCTTAAAATAAGCCAACGTATCGTGCATCCAACCCATATTCCACTTAAATGTGAAACCCAATCCACCAATATATGTCGGGCGGCTGACCATTGGCCATGCAGTTGATTCTTCCGCAATTGTCATAGCCCCCGGAAATTGCTCGTGAATAACAACATTGGTTTCTTTAAGGAAATCGACAGCATCTAAATTTTCATTACCACCATATTTATTCGGTATCCATTGACCATGCTCACGCGAGAAGTCCAAATAGACCATTGAGGAAACAGCATCAACACGTAAACCATCAATATGATAATATTTCAGCCAAAATAGAGCATTTGCAATCAGGAAATTCCGTACTTCATTGCGCCCATAGTTGAAAATATAAGTACCCCAATCCGGATGTTCACCTTTACGCGAATCTTCATGAGAATACAAATGAGTTCCATCAAAGAAACTCAGCGCATGACCATCTTTAGGAAAGTGAGCAGGTACCCAATCGACAATAACCCCAATATCATTCTGATGGCAACTATCAACAAAATACATGAAATCTTCAGGTGTGCCAAAACGGCTAGTCGGCGCATAATACCCCGTTACCTGATACCCCCAAGATCCATCAAACGGATGCTCCGCAACAGGCATTAATTCAATATGGGTATAGCCCATATCTTTAACATAATTGACCAGCTTATCTGATAATTCACGATAGCTTAACCATTCATTGCCATCTTTGCGTTGCCAACTACCCAGATGTACCTCATAAGTAGACATTGGTTCTGCTAGCATATTTTTCTCAGCGCGTGCTGCCATCCATGCACTATCATCCCATGTATAACTGTCCAAATCTGCTGTTATGGACGCAGTATCAGGGCGACGTTCAGCATGGAAACCATAAGGATCAATTTTAGTCCCCATATAGCCGTTATGGTGTGATTTGATCTCATACTTATACTTTTCACCGAAGCCTAAATCAGGAATGAAAATCTCCCAAATACCGCTCTCACCGTGCGATTGCATCGGATAAATACGACCATCCCAATTGTTAAAATCACCCAGCAAACTCACACGTTTGGCATTCGGTGCCCAAACAGCGAAATTCATACCCGTAACACCACCAACTTCACGTTGATGAGCGCCTAGTTTTTCATAAATTTCCCAATTACGACCCTCACCATGCAAATAAATATCGAATGAAGTCAGCATAAAGGGGTAAACATAAGGGTCTTTAAATGTTACTTCGCTATCATCATGCCCAATTTCTAAGTAACTGTAACGTAATTTTTCCAGTGTACCTGTGATAGACCCTTCAAATAAACCAGCAGCATCAATCTGTTCCATTTCAATACGCTTATGGGTGGATTTACGCTCATCAACAATATACAACTTACGTGCATGCGGACGAAAAGCACGAATAACAATCTTCTTCGCACTAATTTGATGTGCGCCTAAAATATCTTTGGGGGAGCCGTGATCGGCATTGACTAAAGCAGCAATTGCATCAGGATGAATAGAATCAACCATAGAATCTCCTTCGAGTATATATGTGTCAATCAATATGCACACATTATAACGGAGACCTATCAGATTTACATATTTGTTTACTAAAACAAAAAACGCCGTACATTTCTGTACGACGTTCTGTATTTTCTGAGCGGGAGCGACGGGATTTGAACCCGCGATCTCCACCTTGACAGGGTGGCATGTTAAACCGCTACACCACGCCCCCAGAAAATCAATTGTTACAAGCTCATTTATGCGGGAGCGACGGGATTTGAACCCGCGATCTCCACCTTGACAGGGTGGCATGTTAAACCGCTACACCACGCCCCCAAAATGAACTTTTGTTATACTAGCATCCCATTAACGCTTTGTCAAGATAATTTGACCTCAAAAAATCAGAATTCTTTATGATAGTGTTAATCTATCTATGTTAAAATTGCTTTGGACTGTTAAACATCTCGTCTAGTAATAGATACAGTATCTGATATTCTAGATGTCCACACTTAATTTTTGACTCCTAATACTAATTTTTTCCAGTTTGTTTACATATATATAAATGGCATATGCCTTAATGTGGGAGAGTCTGCTTTATGCGCTCGTTTTTTAATTTTCTGACGGAAATCGCTTTGCGTTTCCGTGTAATCACCCTCATTGTCGTGACAGCGATTATGATAATGGGTGGTGTTGCAGCAACAGAACTACAACAAGAATTGCTACCCCCGATTGAATTTCCACAGAGTTTTGTGCTGATTCAAGTTTCAGGGATGACTAGCGATGAAGTCCTCAATGTGGTTACACTCCGCGTTGAAGACATTGTGTCCGAAGTTCCCGGTGTTGTGAATGTGGAAACACAAACATCATCAACACTAGGCGTTTTCTTACTTATTAGTACTGAATTTGGTGTGCCTCAAGACGAAATCCGCGCGGATATTCAAGCAGCACTCGATTCAGTCTACTTCCCACGACGTGCCATTAGCGCGGTTGATGGCGAAGATCCACAAGAATTTACAGATCGTCTGATTGCTGATATGACACCCGATGTCATGCTATACATCGCGCAAGATAATCCATCATTCTTGTTCCAAATCTCACCAGATGTTTGGGATGATTTTTCTGATGAAACACTCGAAACATTACTTGCTTACCTTGCCTCACAAGATGATACCCCAAGCGGAGAAGTCAGTGCGCTTGAATTGCTTGTTGAAGCTGAAATGGTGCCACAATTAGAAGCGCTTGATTTGATCGCAAGTGTGAGTATCGAAGGTGGACAAGCACTCCCCGGTGAAGATGCAGCAGGCTTGCAAACGGTTGATATGAGTGCCGAAGATGCCGAAAGCCTTCTCTTGCAACTCTCATCAGATGTTTGGAATATTGTTGCTCAACGTCTTGATCTTGGTGAGCTCAACGCTGAAACCGCCCAAGAACTCGCAGCGACAGATGTTGTGATACCTGAAGCACCGCCTGCATTGCCAGAAAGTTGGCAATTTGACCATTTCTACGATGCAACTGATTTGCTGGAAATGGCATCTTTCACACGCTCCATTGCTGCTGTATTCAATGAATTTGAAACATCAGGTAAAATTGTCGGGGCTTTAGGCACAACCGAAGACCTCACACCCGAAGCAGTACAAACCATGGTTGATATTCAACCCTCACTTGCGAATTATTTCGATGGTGAACAACTTGCAGCCATGTCACCCGATGTACTGGAGATTCTACAAGAGTATGTCGAGCTTGATGGTCTCTCACGCGACGCACTTGCAGCATCCATCTTAGCGCGTGATATTACAGGTGAACTTGAACTACCAGCACCAGAGGTTTTACCAAATCCTTGGCGCTTATCACCTCCACAAATCATCACCTTTAGCTTGTCTGATTTGCCACTCGCAACCTTTAGTGTTTTCAGCGATGCGCCAATCGTCATTGAACCAACAGATACACCTAACGATGAAACAGTATCAACTGATACCGAAACACCAACTGAAGAAGCATTTGACCCAGCAGCAGCGTTTGTCATTGGTACAAATCCTGATTATGCAGATGCTCCAGAAGGTCCAGCACTACCCGGACTTTATGGTTTCTTTGGCGATCAATTCGGTTATGAACTTGATACAGCCGACGACCTACTCAAAATTCAATTCCCTGCTGATCTTGCACCGCTATTGGGCGGTACAGATGGCGCAGCATTCCTAAATTTACTACCACAATTAAGCCAGTTTGGTGATGCCTTACTTGGCGGTGGGGGCGATGCAGAAGGCGGCGCACCAGCCGTTGATCCTGCTGCTTTCGCAACACTCACACCTGCATTGCTTGAATGTGGCGTTGGTATTCAAGATTTACTCGGCGCAGATGGTTTCTCGCTTGATCCATTAGCAAATGCCCTCATCACTTGCCCGGATGTAGCTGTCTTTGAATACTTAGCTGAAAATGACCCAAGTTTTGGTAGTCGCCTCAGCCCAGCCGTTTACGCACTCCTCCCAGTAGAAGTTTATGCAGTAGATGGATTCGCACCCTTACTGGGTGACGCATGGGCAGGTTTGTCACAACGTCCAGAATTAGCCGATCAACCGCTTGCAAATGCAGATGCACTCATCACTTTAGGTGATGGTAGCGCTGCTAGTGTACTCAATGCAATAAATGCCGAAGTCACAGGGCAATTTGTTGGCTATGAAGTACGCTTGTTCGATAGCTTGTCCCCAGAAGTCATTGCTTATTTAGTCGATGCTGAACCCGACTTCTTCGATACATTAGACACTGATGTATTGGTGAAATTCTCACCAGCCGTTCTATCGTCACTATCAAATGATGTGCTTGATAATTTAGATGCCGATGTTGCTGAACAAGTCACCGCGATTGCAACGGGTGAAGCGGATTCTGCTGCTGCACAAATCGCAGGTGACTATGCCTCCGATATTGAACCTGCACGTCCTGATGCACCTGTACTCAACGCTGAATGGCAACAAATTGCAGGGTTCTATGGTGTTGATCTCACGAATGCCTATGACCTCATTCGCTTTGAAGGTGCTTTAGGTGGACCTCCAGCAGTCTTCATTAACAATTTGTTTTTGTCACCAAATGGTTCAAACTTTGCGCCTGATTTGCTGGGCAATATGTCACTTGATACCTTTACCTATATAGCCCAAGAAGATGCAACTTTCATTGACACACTCACACCACGCGCATTGAACTTATTCTCGGAAGAAGTTTTCAATCAACTTCCACAAGAAACACAAGAGCGTGCTGTTGCAGGTGAAGTCTTTGTCCCAAGTACACAAGTCACCCGCACCAATGGCGCACCGAGTCTCTTAGTAACCATCTTTAAACTCGGTGAAGCAAACACAGTAACAGCTTTCGCTGATGTTGAAGCCATCATCAATGAGATTGATGCGAATAATGATAATATTGCTGTCGAAGTCGCCTTTGAACAAGCTACCTTCATTGAAGAATCAATCAGTGGTGTTGTGTTATCAGGTGTCTTAGGGGCATTCTTCGCTATCGTTAATATCCTCGTATTCTTGAGTGGTGATTTCTGGGGGCGATCTGGACGTAATATCACAGGTATTATCGTTACGATTATCTCAGTTGCACTCTTGATCGGCTTCTACTTCATTCAAGGACAAGATGTTAACGCAATGCTGTCTGGTGAACCGGGCTTAATCTCATCACTGATGATTTTCGGTGTGCTAGCAGGTATCTTGATTTTATTCTACCCAAGTCGCTTACCATATCCTGCATGGCGTGCAACTATCGTTATTGCGGTTAGTATTCCATTATCGATCTTGTCGGCACTCGCTTTGATGCGTTGGTTGCCCGGTTTAGCCAATGGTTTGCTCGGTGATTACACGGATATTGCAGCCGTCAACTTCTTACTGCGTCTTGCACCAGAAGGCTTAACCCTCAATATTATGACCCTTTCAGGTCTAACTGTTGCTGTTGGGCGTTTGGTTGATGATTCGATTGTCGTTCTGGAAAATATTTTCCGCCAATTACAATCAGGCGAAATGGATAAACGCGAAGCGATTCTCTATGCAACCCGTGATGTATCTGTGGCGATCTTCTCAGCAACCAGTATTGCTGTATTGGTCTTCTTGCCACTCGGTCTTACAGGTGGCTTGATCTCTGAATTCTTCCTTCCATTCGGCATTGCTGTAACCTACACCTTGCTGTCATCGTTCATTGTATCGATCACAGTTGTGCCTGTACTGGCTTACTTCTTGATCTCTGCTGAGAATGTGCCAGCGAATGAAGAATCATGGATGGAACGTACCTACGTGCCGATTCTACAATGGGCGTTAGGGAATTGGGTAAAACCAGTTGTCATTCTTGTGTTAGCCTTTGCCTCAGTTGGTGTAAGTGGCTATCTCTTATCACAACGTCCTGCGGCATTCTTACCAGAATTTGGTGAGCCACAGATTTCGGTATCGATAGCAATGGCAGAGGGTATAGGCATCATTGATACCAATGACCGTGCTGCTGAAGTCGAAGCGATTATCCGTGATATTATTCCTGCTGAAGAGCTAACCACACTCCGCACAATCGTTGGTGGTGGTGGGCTTGACTTTGCTGCCTTACTCGGTGGTGGAGGTGTAACCGAAAATATCGCTGATATAACCATTGGTCTTGCAACATCCGAAAACTTTGAATTGTATGCGCTAGAAATTGAAGAAGCTGTTGCCGATATACCCCAATCTGAAGATGAATCTGTGACAGTTGTAACAGGGTCAGCAACTGGTGGTGGTTTCGGTGGCTTTGAACTTGTTGTATCGGGTGCGCCACTTGCTGACCTATCACCAGAAGAATTAAGCGCACTTGATCTAGAAGTGCTAGCGGCATTGAACGCACTCCCTGAACTCGAAAATGGGTCTAGCAATTTACCATCGGCTGAAGAAGCTGGCGATAATGCGCCAATCACCTATATTCGCGTTTGTGATGAAAGTTGTTCACCAGCAATTATCTATACAGGTGAACTGAACACAGAAGATACAATCAACTTCACGACAGCAGCCATCGAAGCAATTGAAACCAATGTCGCATTACCAGATGGTGTCAGTGTGGGGCAAGGTTTTGATAGCGAATTACAATCAGAAGGCTTCTCAAGTATCTTTGTAGCCATTAGTATCGCATCTGTAATGATTGTTATCATCTTGATTGTCGTGTTCCGTTCACCATTGTACTGGATAGCAGTATTCTTGAGTGTTATCGTTGCGCCAATTGGTGCAGCTATCGCGCTTACGCTCACAGACCGTGTACTTGGGATTTCCTCACTCATTGGTTTGTTGATGTTGCTGGGTCTAGTTGTCACCAACGCGATTGTTTTGATTGATCGTGTGAGTTCCAATCGTGAAGAACGTGGCATGAGCTTATATGACGCACTTGTAGAAGCAGGTCGTCGTCGTTTACGTCCAATCTTGATGACTGCCTTAACAACCATCATCGGTTTGATTCCGTTGGCTTTGGGTGTGTCGGAAGGCTCAATCATCGCTGCGGAACTTGGTACAGTGGTTATTGGTGGTATCATTAGTAGTACCTTACTGATGCTAGTTGTTGTACCATCCGCATACTACTTACTAGCACAACTCAATGATCGCATTCTTGGTCTGTTCGGTGTTGATACACCATCAGCAACAGAACCATCACCTGAGAAAGAAAAATCAAGCTAAATTGTTTGATGAAATAAGCACAATAAAAAATGGATTAGCCAACTGGCTAATCCATTTTTGTTATATGGATTGTTTGACAGGAATTAGATCTAAGCGCTCACCAACAATCTGGAATGCACTAAGTGCTTTATCGAGATGACCGTGTGTTTGTGTGGCTGTGTAGCTGGTGCGGAGCAAACTCTGATTGGGTGGTGCAGCAGGGGGGATAACAGGATTTGTATAAACCCCTTCATTGATTAAGGCTGACCATGTAATACTTGTCCGATATTTATCACCGATAATGACAGGGATAATCGGGGTGTTACTATTACCAATATTATAGCCGAGTTTATTCAGCCCAGCACGCATATATGCAGCGTTATCCCAGAGCTTTGCCACATGCTGTGGTTCTGTCTCAATAATATCAAGTGCTGCTAGTACGGCTGCTGCATTTGGCGCAGGTAAGGCAGCCGAAAATATCATCGGACGCGCATGATGCTGAATATAATGAATAATATCTGCATCACCTGCAATAAACCCACCAATTGATGCAAAACTCTTACTAAAAGTTCCCATAATGAGATCAATGTCATCAGTCATCGAAAAATGGGCTGCTGTACCACGTCCTTGACCTGTTACACCAATGCCGTGTGCATCATCGAGTAAGATACGGGCTTTATAGTGCTTTGCTAACGCTGTGATCTCGGGTAAGTGGGCAATATCACCACCCATGCTATAAACACCGTCAATGATAATCATTTTTCCAACATCAGATGGTAATTTGCTTAAAACACGTTCTAAATCGTCCATATCATTGTGCTTAAAGCGTTTCATCTGACCATGTGACATAAAGACACCATCAACAGTTGATGCGTGTGCATCCTTATCAAGGATCGCATAATCGTTTTTGCTAATTAATGCGGTAACAGTGCCTAAATTCGTTTGGTATCCCGTTGAAAATACGAGTGCAGCTTCCTTACCTACAAATTTTGCTAAACGTCTTTCAAGTTCAAGATGTAATTCCAATGTGCCATTTAAAAAACGCGAACCTGTGACACTTGTTCCAAACTGATTGATGGCATCAATGGCTGCTTGTCGCACGCGCTGGTCGGTTGTCAAACCCAAATAATTATTCGAGCCGAGCATAATGACATCTTTGCCTTCAAATGTTGCTGTAACACCCTCAGAATCGCTCAATGCCCGAAAATAGGGGTAAATACCAAGCTGCATAGCGTCTTTTGCTTCAGTGAATGTGCTTATTTTGTCAAATAAATCTACCATAGTCAGGGTCTCCGCAGATAGCAGCATACAGTGTTAAATTTTATACGAGTTTATCAATATTTTATACGATGTACAAAGCGAGATTGTGAAAATAGTAACTTGCAGGATAGGGCTAGCTTAGGATACAATGTGATATATAAGGTTGTAATGGCATATTGAGGAGAATTATAGTTACTATGTCTAGTCTTACATTAAAACGTGCATTAGTTATCAGCATTTCAATGGTTTTGGGTTTCCTTGTAGGATTTTTAATCATCTCTGCTGGGTTCAATATTTTGCCAGCATTTAGTTCAATTGAAGTACCACAAGGTCGTTCAGTTGCAGAATATGGCTACCAATATTTCTTCTGGACAGCATTCCCAATTGGTGTTGTATTTATCATTTGGTTTGATGCGTTCCTTGATACAGGTATTTTGCCTGACTAATCGCAACAACTATCGAATCATGAAGCCCACTTTAAACAGTGGGTTTTTTGTTACCTATAAGTCAATAGATACGCTAATCCTGCAACACCTGTCTCATCAGTAATTCGCATACGATCTAACTCAAAACGATTATCAGTTGTATGTAATGTTCCAACTTGGGTTGTAACAGCACGTTCTACAGGCGTAGAAGCCATAAATTGTAAAGTATTGTCGTCATATCGCCCGATAGGATAAGCAAACATACGCGGTATTTGTCCACTATGGACAGCTAAACTTTCTAAACTCCCCATAACCTGAAACACCAAAAATTCAAAATCTCGTTCTATCAATGCGGGATGGGTTTTTGTGTGACCTTCCATCGACATGCCAGCCGTTGCCATTTCATTGATTTGTTCCCATGTCATGTACCCAGCTAGATTATCATCGGCAAATTGCGAAATAATAAAAAATGTAGCAGTCATATCATTGGCTTGCAATATCGGGAAAACAGTTGTGTAGGCATCGCTGTAGCCATCATCAAAGGTCAAAATGACTGGATTAGGCGGTAATGTTGCCCCATTCTCTAAAGCATTATCGAGATCATAGAGTGAAATAGTGTTGTAGTTGTTTTCGGCTAGGTAAGCAATATGCTGGCGGAATATATCAGGATGCAGCGTCAATCCACGCCGAATCGCATCCGCATCAGGGGGTAACATGCTTACATAATGATACATCAAAATAGGAACTTGAATCCGTCGCAATGTGCCATCACCATCAATCGCTTGCCATTGATTAGGCGGTTGTTGTGCTGAGGGCATCGAAACGGATATAAGAAAGACAATCAGAATCCATAATGTAGATTTTATATTTCGCATAGTCAATAATTAAACACAGATGAGATTTTGTACAGATTTTCACAAACGATAGGTTTTGAGAGTGTTTAGACCCTAGTATACAACACATGGACACGAAAAATTCACGCATCTCAGGATTCTATCAGAAAACGTTGGAAGAACGTCTATCAATCGTCAGTCAATGGGCTAATCTAAGTTCAGACGATGGAGAAGTTCTTAAAGGCGAAATGGGCTTGAGCTTAGACCAAGCAAGCCACATGATTGAAAACGTCATCGGACGTTATAGTTTACCAATGGGGATTGCTACTAACTTCCTCATTAATGACAAAGATTATTTAATTCCACTGGTGATTGAAGAACCATCTGTCGTTGCAGCCGTGAGTAATGCTGCCAAGATGTTCCGTGACGGTGGAGGTTTTATTTCGTATAGTGATGAACCTATTATGATAGGTCAAATACAGATACTTGACATAGACGATACGAATGTTGCTAAACAAAAAATTGAAGAAAATAAATCGTTCTTGCTTTCCGAAGCAGATAAAGTCGGTGGGAGTATTGTAAAACGCGGTGGGGGAGCGAGAGATATTGAAGTAAATATCTTTAATGATACATCTATCGGTAACATGATCGTCGTTCATCTACTTTATGACACACGAGAAGCAATGGGTGCTAATGCAGTTAATACTGCTGCTGAACATCTTGCTCCATTCTTAGAAGAAATCACGGGAGGTCGTGTTAATCTTCGTATCTTATCCAACCTAACAGATCGACGTAAAGCAAAAGCAGAAGGTATGATCCCTTCCAAGTTACTAGCCCGTGATGGTATCTCAGGAGAACAAGCTGTTAAAGCTATTGTAGAAGCAGGTATTTTTGCTGAAGTCGATCCCTATCGTGCTACGACGCACAACAAAGGCATCATGAATGGTATTGACGCTGTCCTCATTGCTACAGGCAATGATTGGAGAGCCGTAGAAGCAGGTGCTCATGCCTATGCTGCACGTCGAGGACGATACACCAGCTTGAGTAAATGGTGGCAAGATGATGATGGTAATCTGCGCGGATCAATTGAGTTACCACTCGCTGTAGGCACTGTCGGGGGCGCAACACGCGTGCATCCAGCAGCAGGACTTGCACTCAAAATTTTAGGTAATCCAAGCTCACGTGAATTATCAGAAATCATTGCCTGTGTAGGCTTAGCACAGAATCTTGGCGCGATCCGCGCACTCGCAACCGAAGGTATTCAACATGGGCACATGCGAATGCACGCTCGCCAGCTTGCTGTTGCTGCGGGTGCAACCAACGATATGGTTATGCGTGTCGCTCAACAACTTATCACGGAAAATAATATCCGTAATCAACGCGCACAAGAAATTGTCGCTGAACTTAAGGATTCTAAATCATGACACAAAATCTCTTGATGCAATCAGAACATAAGGTGGGTATTGTGGGCTATGGCGCTTACATTCCACGTTATCGCTTGCCGGGTAACGAAATTGCTCGGGTATGGACTAATGGACTTGGTGGCTCGCCTGTCATCGAAAAAGCCGTCGCAGGACTGGATGAAGATGTTGCAACGATGTCGATTGAAGCTGCCCGTAATGCGGTTCAACGCGCTCAAATTGATGTGTCCGAATTAAGGGCTGTTTGGGTCGGGAGCGAAAGCCATCCATATGCAGTTAAACCAACCAGTACCATCGTTGCTGAAAGCATTGGGGCAACACCACATATTCAAGCTGCGGATTGGGAATTTGCCTGTAAAGCAGGGACAGAAGCTGTCCAAGCCTCCATCGGTCTAATTGGTAGTGGTATGGGCAAATATACGCTCAGCATTGGCATGGATACGGCACAAGGTCGTCCGGGTGATGCCCTCGAATATACCGCAGCATCAGGTGGCGCAGCGTTCTTACTTGGTCCTGCAGATGAAGCCGTTGCTATCTATCAAGGCAGTTATTCATATGTAACCGATACCCCTGATTTTTGGCGACGTGCCGAAGAACCGTACCCAAGTCACGGTGATCGCTTTACAGGTGAACCAGCATATTTCCACCATACCTTATCATCAGCCTCGCAGTTGATGGAACTTATGGGAACAACACCAGAAGATTATACATTTGCTGTTTTCCATCAACCTAATGTGAAATTTCCTAGTCGTGCAGCGAAGATGCTAGGGTTTAAACCTGAACAAATTGAAACAGGCTTGCTAGCAAATGTTATTGGTAATGTCTATTCAGGGTCATGTATGGTTGGCTTGACTGCCGTACTTGATATAGCAAAATCAGGTGACCGCATTCTCATGTGTAGTTATGGTAGTGGCGCAGGCTCTGATGCTTTCGATCTCGTTGTTACCGATAACATCGAAAAAAAGCGTAACTTAGCACCGTCAACACAAACTTATATTGACCGCAAAACCACTATTGATTATGCAACATATGCCCGCTATCGCGGTAAGCTAAAAGACTAGGAGCACAAAAAATGAATAACACTGCAATTATTGGCGTAGGCATGATTCCCGTTGGCGAACATTGGGATGCTAGCTTACGCAAACTTGCATATGATGCCGCCGAAATTGCACTCAAAGATGCTAACAATCCCAAGATTGATGCGATTTATGTGGGCAATGCCTATGCCAGCACATTCAACAAACAAACACAACTCGGTAGTCTAATAGCAGATTATCTAGGATTCAGTGGCATCGAAGCCTATACAGTCGAAGCTGCCGACGCATCAGGTGGTGCAGCGATTCGTACAGCCCATATGGCTGTCGCATCAGGCGCAATTAATACCGCATTGGTTATTGGTGTTGAAAAAGCAACTGATATTATGGGCGCTGCTCGTACTAAAGCACGCGCAATTAGCCTTGATGCAGATTATGAAACACCCTATGGTGCAACATTAACAGCAATGGCAGCCTTGCTCATGCGCCGATATATGCATGAGTACGATCTTGATCTCAGTGTGTTTGAAGGATTCAGTGTTAATGCTCATGCAAATGGTAAAGCCAATTCATTTGCGATGTATCGTAACACGCTCCGAGAAGGTTCATTTGCAAGAGCGCCAATGGTTGCTGATCCAGTGAGTTTATTCGACGGTGCGCCTGATGGTGATGGTGCAGCAGCATTAGTGATTACGCGCACAGATATTGCGCCTGATCGCGTCGGGCAACCTATTCAAATTACAGCAAGTGCGGCTACAACAGATAAATTTATGTTACAAGAGCGTGGCGATATGCTCTCCCTACAAGCGATAGAAAAGTCGGTTGATGCAGCGCTGAAACAAGCCAATTTATCACGCAATGACATTGATCTATTTGAATTGCATGATGCCTTTACAATCCTGAGTGCCTTATCACTAGAAGCAGCAGGATTTGCTGAACGAGGTCACGGTTGGGAATTTGCTCAATCGGGTTCAATCAAATTAAACGGTCAATTACCAATCAGCACATTTGGTGGTCTTAAAAGTCGAGGCAACCCAGCAGGTGCATCTGGGGTCTATCAAGCCGTCGAAGCAGTTTTACAACTTCGCAATCAAGCAGGCGATAACCAAGTCGCAAACGCGAATGCAGCGATGATCCAAAGTGTCGGTGGACTTGGGAGTACTGTTTTCACACATATTTTACAAATATGAGAGACTTTGCAAGCCTTGATAGCTACAATGATAGCTTTTGATAGCTTGTAAACACTACTATTAGGGTCAATAGCGACAAAATTCACAATTAAAAAATTATCCAGTATTCATTTACTGTAAGGAGTATCAATCATGCAAGCACCACGTAATTGGCGTACAAAACAAGAACGGTATCGTTTGACTGGTTCAGTAACCGTAGATGGTGAAGCAAGTGTTGTAAATCGTCCACCATCATTAGCAGACCGCAGCGAAGAAACACCAGTCGATCATCATCAACCTGTTCTTGAAGTAAACGCAGCCTAATAGAAGATATAGGTGTAAAAAATGTTCCAAACAAACCAACAATCACAACCCAAACAAGTGAACTTCATCGGTGAAGGTGTAATCTATAGCTATACAGTTGTTCAAGATGCCCCTGAAGGTTTCATGGAACAAGCACCTTACATCCTTGCATTAGTCAAACTCGATGAAGGTGCAATGGTGACCGCGCAATTAACTGATGTCGATGCACCTATTGCTATCGGAGATCGTGTTGAAATGGTCACTCGCAAACTCAGCACAGATGGTAAGCAAGGTACAATCGTTTACGGATACAAATTCCGTCCAACACTCACAGCATAACTAAAATACAACTAAGCGAATCAAAAAAGCCACCTAAAATTAGGTGGCTTTTTAAGTGGAAAACTAACGCCAAGTTATGATTTGACGTTTGCTCCAACTTTTTGTTTATGCTCAAATGCTAATGAAATTTCTGTTTCACGGTCAAAAATGTGCATATTGTCGAGATTAACAACAACATCTAAGCGACCACCAACACGCGCATCTGTACGTGGATCAGTACGAGCAATGAAACTTTTTCCACCTTCTTCGAGATAGATAATCATTTCGTTACCCATTTGTTCGATCACTTCTACATTAGCTGATAAGCCTGATGGGGTAATTCCGGGTGGGATGTAGCCTGCGTCATGAATATCTTCTGGGCGCACACCGAGAATAACATCTTTACCAACATGGCTGCGGAATGGTTCAGCTTTTTGTGGTGGAACTTGAATGTTAAATACACCCGTATCAACTGTGAGTGAATCACCATCACTGGGTTTTAACTTTGCATCAAAGAAATTCATCGAAGGACTACCAATGAAACCACCAACAAATACATTGTATGGGTTATGATATAAGTTATAAGGTGAATCAACTTGTTGTAAGAAGCCACCATTGAGAACACAAATACGTGAACCCATTGTCATTGCTTCAACTTGATCGTGTGTCACATAAACAAAAGTTGTTTCGAGGCGTTGATGCAATTTACTAATAAATGAACGTGCTTCCACACGCAATTTAGCATCAAGATTGGATAGAGGTTCATCCATCAAGAAGACGGCTGGTTCACGCACAATCGCACGACCTACAGCAACACGTTGACGTTGACCACCTGATAATTGGCGTGGACGACGATCTAGTAAGTGTTCAATGCCCAAACTCTTGGCTGCTTCTGTCACACGTTGGTCAATAATTTGTTTTGGTGTTTTACGTAGACGTAAACCAAAAGCCATATTATCATAGACAGTCATGTGAGGATAAAGTGCGTAGCTCTGGAACACCATCGCAATATCGCGGTCTTTTGGCGCAACATTATTAACAACACGGTCACCAATTTTGATTGTTCCATCGGAAATTTCTTCAAGACCCGATAACATACGTAGGGTGGTTGATTTACCACAACCTGATGGTCCAACGAAGACGAGGAATTCTTTATCTTCAATGTATAAATTTAAATCATTGATGATGGTCAAGTCACCGTAACGTTTAAAGACGTGGTCAAAAGTAATACTAGCCACTAAAAGCCTCCATAAAAAACATAATTTATCGACATTTCAAAATATTTGGATACTTTGCACAAAGATTTTGCATCCTGTAATTATATCCACATTTCATCAGATTATAATGTTTATCTTGAAAAATGCAAAAAGTAATTTGAAATAATGCAAAATTCTAATGAAAAAGGCACATTCCATGACTGATAACGTCAATGCTGAAATCATCGCAATCGGTACAGAACTACTCTTAGGCGAAATCACAGATACTAATTCTGTCTATTTAGCACGCCAACTACGTGACCTCGGTATTAACCTCTACTACATGACAAGTGTCGGTGATAATCAACAACGGATTGCTGATGCTATCCGACTCGCATTTTCCCGTGCTGATGTCATTATCACCTGTGGTGGACTCGGTCCAACCATCGATGATATGACCCGTCAAAGTATTGCCGATGCTACAAATCGTGATCTCGTTTTTCACCAAGAATTATACGATCAAATTGTTGCACGATTTGCATCCTACAAAGTAACGATGACTGATAATAACAATAGACAAGCATATCTGCCAGCAAATGCTATCACAATTGAAAATCCTGTGGGTACAGCACCTAGTTTTATTGTCGAACATGAAGGCAAAGCTGTGATTAGCTTGCCCGGTGTACCAAGAGAGATGAAATATCTTTTTGAAACCCGAATAGTTGATTATCTACGTAGCGCTTATCAATTAGGGATTATCAAAGCGCGCATACTCAAAACAGCAGGTATTGGTGAAAGCACATTGGATGATATGTTAGGTGATGATCTGCTTAATGAAAGTAATCCATCCATCGGTTTAGCAGCCCATCATGGCATCATTGATATTCGTATGACGGCTAAATCGGCAGATGCGCTACATGCCGACCAATTATTAGATGTAATGGAAACTAAAGTGCGGGCTAAAGTAGGTGAATTTATCTTCGGCACAGATGATGATGCGCTTGAAACTGTTCTAGCTGATCTTATTACGTCAGTAGGAGGACACATCGCCGTTGCTGAAGCAGGTATAACCAATGCAATGATAACAAAAATCACAGATGCTCAAGCCGATCATATTCTCAGTGAAACAATTGAATCGGCACATCCTGACGATATCCGATTATTATTCCCAGAAACACAACATCTATCATTACGTGAAACTGCACATCACATCGCACAAACCATAGCCGAACGGTCAGAATCACTTGCAGGGGTCGCAATTCTAAGTTTGCCTGATATTGATGACAACAAAGATGACGAAATTGCCACAGTCGTCGCCATTTATGCCAACGCCACAATCAAATCTCGCGTGTATGGCTTTGGCGCAAAAAACCCACTTACAGCCGATTGGGTAAGTCGTTGGGCTATGGCATATGTATGGCGACAAATAAAGGAATCTACCAATCATGAAGCCTAACTTCCAAGATAAGATTGCTCAAGCACCATCACGTATCATTTTGCACATGAATCCAATCTTTGAATTACTACCAATTCCCATCTGGCGCTATGATGATCCCTTCCTGCCATTTGCGAAAGCGATTATTCCAGCAACGCACGATTTAGTAGCAGGGTATTTATTTAACTTTCCAAGGTATCTCGCAATGGCAGGTGCGGGGGCTGTCGCCCTCGAACGCAGTATTGCACTCGTCCCACAAGATCGCGTGCGTATCCTACATGCACCCTTTGTAGGGGATACCTACTCAGCAATGGCGGACGCAACCGCTTTTGATGTCGACGCACTAACCGTTATCCATAAAGAAGATTACCAATACTATAGCGATAATCCACCATTTACAGCATTCATGATGTCGCACGCTAACAATGATGATAAAGACAATACATATAATAGTGATACACAGCAACTACACTACCAAGCAAATGGTCAAACTAAGACCTTTAAACTCACGACCAATGACATTCTCTACGCGAGTAAAAATGATGATTTCCTTGATAAATTATGCGAAGGGATACAATCACTCATATGATTGCACAACAACTCTTAGAGACAGGTATCCTGCAATTTGGTCTATTTGTAGAAAACAACCAGAAACATCATTATCGACTACGCCTAGAAATGCTATCAGCCTATCCACAATTGCTCCAAACAGTCGCTTATCGAGGTGTACAGTCATTAATGGGGGTCACACCATTTGATCGACTTGTCGCACATCCTGATACAATTCCATTAGCCACTGCTATATCCCTAAACCTAAGTACATCACTAGTCTATAGCAGGGGGAGAGGGCAACTACCTGTACATGATCTTGTGGGCGCATATGATGTTGGGCATCCTGCATGTCTCGTTGTAAATACCATTACAGATGATCTCAATGATTTCATCGTCCAAGCTCAGAAGGTTGGCTTAGAAATACATACCATCTTAGAAGTTGTTTCAACAGGGAAATCAATCGAAGGCATGAACCAGCATGCAATTACATCACTCGCAGCGCTGGTTCATGAATTACGTCAGCTAAACTTAATTACAGCAGCATTCGCACAACATTTAAGCTAATCATCATCAAGACTCAACAGTGCCATGAAGGCTTCTTGTGGCACTTCCACCTTACCGATCATCTTCATGCGCTTTTTACCTTTTTTCTGCTTCTCAAGCAATTTCTTCTTACGGGTTACATCACCACCATAACATTTTGCCAGAACATCTTTACGCATAGCCTTAACATTTGCACGCGAAATCACACGCTTACCCACAGCAGCTTGCACAGGCACAACGAACATTTGGCGCGGAATCAATTCTTTGAGCTTCGTTACGAGCCGTTGCCCCTTATGATACGCATGGTCACGGTGCGAAATTAAGGCTAGTGCATCGACAGGTTCAGCATTAACTAGCACATCAATCTTCACCAAATCACCAGCGCGATATTCATCAAAAGTATAATCAAGGCTAGCATAACCTTGTGTCACGCTCTTGAGTTTGTCATAGAAATCAACAATCACTTCTGCGAGTGGCATGTTGTAATGCAATACACAGCGTGTTGCATCAGGAAATTCCTGATCTGTGACTTCTGCCCGCTTATTTGTAGTCAAAGACATGATTGGACCAATATATGACTGTGGTGTATAAATCTGGATTTTCATCCAAGGTTCATGAATTTCCTCAATGCCCGATTCATCAGGTAATTGAGCAGGGCTATCAATCTCAATAACTTCGCCACTCCGCATGACCACGCGATATTTCACACTGGGGGCAGTTGCCAAAATATCAAGATCATATTCACGCTCTAAACGTTCCTGAATAATCTCCATGTGGAATAAACCAAGGAAGCCTACGCGAAAACCAAAATTCAAGGCTTGTGATGTTTCAGGCTCAAATGTGAGTGAGGCATCATTGAGTTGTAACTTTTCAAGGGCATCGCGCAAATCAGTATAATCATCATTCTCAGTAGGGTAGATACCCGCAAAAACCATAGGCTTCACTTGGGTATAACCCGGTAAGGCTTCTTTAGCCCCGTTAATAGTTAAAGTGATCGTATCCCCTACACGACATTCTTGAACGGTCTTCAGTCCTGTAGCGATATAGCCGACATCACCTACTTGCAATGTGCCAGTATCGAGCATCATCGGCGAAAAAACACCAATTTCAACAGGGTCAAATTTGGTAGCTGTTTCCATCAAGGTTAAACTGTCACGCCTAGTCACACTACCATCAATAATCCGTACATAAGCAACAACACCCTTATATACATCATAATGAGAATCAAAGACGAGGGCACGTAATGGTTTTTCCATATCACCGACAGGCGGAGGAATATCACGCACAACAATTTCCAGAACATCCCGAATGCCGATACCACTTTTAGCAGAAATACGTAAAATGTCTTCCGCAGGTGTGCCGAGTAACTCTTCAATCTCTTCTGCAATATCGTCTGGACGTGCAGCAGGTAAATCAATCTTATTGATGATCGGGATGATTTCGAGATCTTGTTCCAACGCTAAATAAACATTCGTTAGCGTTTGTGCCTCAATACCCTGACTCGCATCAACAACAAGCAGTGCGCCTTCACATGCTTGCAGCGCACGGCTCACTTCATAAGTGAAATCAACGTGTCCGGGGGTATCGATCAGATGAAGAAGATATTTCTCACCATCATCGGCAGTATAGCCCATCCGCACCGCCGATGCCTTAATCGTAACACCGCGCTCACGTTCCAAATCCATGCTATCTAGCAATTGCTCTTGGCGATCACGATCACTGACCGTCTCTGTCATTTCTAACATGCGATCTGCTAAGGTACTCTTACCATGATCGACATGGGCAATAATTGAAAAATTCCGTATATGGGATTGCTTCATAGTCGCTACAACAAAATCCTTTACTATCACTACATATTTCTATTATACAGTACAGTCTAATCAAAACGTAGAGAACAACACCAGTTATAAATACTTCATGACGTGCAATCCAATTTTATGCCTGTTCTAGCGCATTGATGATAACTGTATCCAGATGAACAGCCTTATCATCTTCACCGCGATGCAACCAGATCAAAAATTCAGTATTACCTTCTTTAAGCCCCTTAATTGGTGATACAGTCAATCCATATACCGCAAAATCCAATGTTTCGGCAAATCGAGCAACCTCACGGATAACCCGCCGATGAACGCGCGTATCTTTAATAACACCACCCTTGCCAACCTCTGATTTACCCGCTTCAAATTGTGGTTTAATCAACGCAATTACATCCCCATGAGGAGTCATCCATTGCACAATAGCAGGTAGCAATAACGTTAATGAAATAAATGAAGCATCAACAACCACCAACTCAACAGGTTCATCAAGGCTGGTTAAATGCCGTGCATTCGTGCGCTCTAAGACCACAACCCGTTCATCAACCCGTAATTTATACGCAATCTGACCATAACCAACATCAATCGCATAAATTCTTGCTGCATTTTGTTGTAACAGGCAATCAGTAAATCCACCTGTGCTTGCACCCACATCAGCACAAATCTTGCCTGCTGGATCATATTTGAAATCATGCAATGCGCCTGCCAACTTCTCACCACCACGACTCACATATGGTGGACGACTTTTTACATGAATATCCACATCTTCTGTGAATTTTGTACCCACTTTATCAACACGATCACCATTCACCAACACTTCCCCAGCCATAATATAGGCTTGTGCTTTTGTGCGTGTCGGTGCTAAACCGCGTTCAAATACTAATACATCTAAGCGTTTTTTAGTCGCCATCTTTAATCCTTCGTCAATGGAATCAACATATTGATGGGACTACCACCAGCTTCAGCAAGGTTTTCTGGGTTCACCAAAAAACCATCTTGTGTAATCGGTAGATAACCTTCAGCAAGAACATACAGGCTGTATGGGGCATCAAATTCTAAAGGACGATCAACTTCAAAGCGTCCATTACGATCTGCAATTGCCAAGGCATAAATTTGTTCAGCATCCCACACAAAATCAGCAACAGAGAAATCTTCACTAATCAATACAAATGTTGCGCCTTCGATGCCTTCCCCCGAATCGGCATCTACAATTTGTCCACCTAGTTGTGTTCCGCCAATCTCTTCTAAACGATTGATGCTCAACTGACCAATCCCAACAGAGACTTGCGCCGACTGTAACAATACACCATTGATAATGAAATTCATGGTATATGTGCCATCTGGTAAACCATCTGGGGCAGTCAAGCGTACTTGGAAGTCTTGCCCTGATTCCTCAGTATTCCACGCTGATGTCTCTTGATAGAAAACCTCACCATCGACTAACCACTGCATCGTCCACAATGTACCCGGTGCAATCCGTTGCCAATCAAATTGGGCATAAATCGTATTTGCACCATCAGGAAAACTGACAGCAGGTGACGAAGAGGGCGGTGAAAATGTATTATTCGCACGCAAGAACTCGATATTGCTGAATACATTCGGCAAAACCCCTTCTGGTGTGCCAGCAACAATAAAATCACCCGTCACCGATAAAAGTAAAGGTGTTCCCACATATAAGTTGACACGATAATTACCCGGTATAAAGCCACCTTCAGGACGAATCGTAGCAATATCATCACGCGCACCATTAATCCCCTCATCCGAAGTCCATATACCACGAACTGCTGAGATTAAAGCGCCATTATAATACCATTCTGCTTGCCACTCTGTCCCCGGTTGAAGATTCCGATAAATGAAGCGTGCTGCGGCAACATCACCTGTGGGCAACACATAGCTTTCACCTTGAAGCACATCATTTTCATCTTTGATTCCAAATACAATGTCGGTAAAGCTCGGTTGCTCGGTTGGTACACCTCCGATAGTAATTTCACTGCTAGAAGCAACCAATCCATTGACCAAGATACGGAATTCATATCTACCGTTCGACCAAGGTTGCCCACTACTGCCAATATGCCACAAACCATTGATACCGCCACTCCAACGTACAGGCGGTAAACTAAATACTTGGCTCGGTACACCATCGACACTCACACGCACTTCATACACAGTTTCTTCACTGAAATTAAAATAATCGAAGAAGAGATACAAACTCGTTGTACCTGCTGGCGCAGTACCAATAACTTGTGTCGGTAAATTATTATTGACAGATGTAGTGAAATATAAGCGATCTACTCTAGGCTGTTGAGCAGATGCTGTTTGTGATAATGGGGCAGTCAGTGACTCGACAGATAACCGTAAAGACGCACTCCGAATCAGTGACCGTGCAAAGTTGACAGGGCG
>JBAUIA010000063.1:0-4163 GCA_049680565.1 Phototrophicaceae bacterium | reverse complement strand
TTAATCAGACATGAGATTGAACAGCTTTTTGAAGAAGCGAAGGCACAACTGGGATTAGCTGATTACGAAGTTCGTACCTGGCATGGCTGGCATCGTCATATGACCTTGTGTTTTCTTGCCCACACATGGCTGATGACGATCAGTCACACTGAGCGACAAAAAAAGCACCCCTCCCACGATGGCTAAGCTTTAGTCTCGCTGAATGGCGATGTTTGTTCAACATCATTGCCCCATTGCCTCAACTCACTAAAGCTTTTCGTCTGGCGTGGTTTTGGCGGCGACGAGAACAACGCTTACGCGCTGTTGCCTCTCGCCTTCAACTTAACCTGCATCGATTACTTGAACTTCCTCTACCACCTTAGTGGCATTGTAGAGATAGTTGGTTTAGTCACTCATTACTTTACTGAGAATGCCCACTTCAGATAGATGCTATTTTGGCGAAGGTATTGTTAAGGAACGGGAATTAAATAACATAAGCATTTGATTGATTTTATACGCCTGAATGTTGAACCAAATGTTGAAGTTATTCAGTACTCAATCCTAAGCGAAAACCAGATCGTATTTAATTTCAAAACTATCCAAACCTATCAAGCACAGTTGTACTCGGGGTGCTTGACACATACCGAAAGTTGCCTCGCATTTTGGCAAAGGTATTGCTATTATTATCATAATAACTTTTAGTGAGGATTTTTACTTATTGAGTGTATATATAGTTGAACGTAACAAAAACTGTATGTTAATAATATTTAATGTCAGTTTTGGATAACACAGAGATTGAAATTATGTAATCTCGTAGCGTTATTTGAACAGAAAGTTTTTATTTTTGAGTCTTTAGTGAACTGCTAAAAACTCACTATTTTAGATTATATGGCTCAAAAATATGCTTATTCTCTTAAACAAAAGTCACATTATTTAATCAAATTGTATCTTGAAAAGGAGTAAAGCACTTTTTCCAACAGTAAACTGTCGGGTTTCTGTGCAACTTATTATGAAGAAATGGATTTTTGTATCGTTGATTTTCATATTGCTTTCGCCTCGCCTTGTTTTTTCACAAGGTGATCCTGTCATTATCTCACTCGCTTTTCCGGGGCAAATGTCTGATGTTATCAATGAAGAGTTTATGGAATCATTTGAGGCAAATCACCCAAATGTGAATGTTGATCTCGTTCCTATCTTTGAACAAACGCAACTTCCACCCCCTTGGTTGGGAATGGAGCAATATTTAGGGGCAGCTAGTGACTATGTCAGTAGAGCAGATGTTGTGCCAATCGACAGCAATATTTTATCAGCTCATAGCACACGAGCAGGTTACTTCCTTGATATTCAACCCTTTCTCTATGCAGATAGTGCTTTCTCGCCAGATAATTTTGCTATAAATACGCTGGAATCTTTGCAGTGGGATAATGCAACATGGGGGATGCCTATATCAGCAAATGTAACAGTTTTAGCTTATAACAAACAAGCCTTTGATGATGCGGGTTTGACCTACCCTAATCCGAATTGGACAGTTGATGATTTCGATAATGTAATTCGGCAATTTGCAAATTTAGATAGTAGCATCGCTCCTTTTCCGATGTTTAGCAATATTTCAATGTTGTTTCGCACACTTGCGACACAAAGTTTTGTTTCTACAGCAGATTTTTCAATTGCGCCCGATTTTTCTGATCCAGAGCTTGAGCGTGTTATAACAATTTGGGATGCATTGAATAGAGATGGTTTGTTAGGACCTGAAAATATAAGTCCTACACTCGTTGATTCGCCGATGTTTTTGATGACAGTAGATAGTTTTGTGGGGATATCATTAATGAACCCCACGCTAGGCGTAACCTTGCTACCTCAAGACCAATCAATCATGACAGTAAATGGTTTTGCTATTAGCGCAGGTACGGCACACCCCCAAGAAAGTTATGCTCTTTTACAGTTTCTTAGCCAGCAAGTTGAAACGACTTTTGTATTTCAAGACCCTACACCAGCGCAAATCGCTTTTTCTAATACTGAGTTTCCATATCAAATAGAGAGAGGCGAATACACTGAGGAACAACGCGCATTACTTAACACAGCCGTACAAAATTCCTTACCTGCTTCCGAGATATTATTCAATGACTATATTAATTTCGCGTTGTTCAATAGCCGTTTCAACGAAACAACCGATATTTTGTCTGTACTACAAGACGCTGAAATAGCTGCCCAAGATGATCTGCTAATTGCTGAGAATGAGCAGGCACAGTCTATAAACATTAGCAATAATGTTTTTGAAGACACGGATGGTCTTGTTTTAAACTTTGGTATTGGAACATCTGGTGTACCTTTAGCAACCTTAGATGCTTGGGAGGCACTTGCTGATGAGTTCGTTGAGGATGACCCCAACTTAGCTGACATTGAATTTGATGTTGGGTTTGCAACATCTGAGGAATCAAGTCAAATTAATGATTGCTTCTTCCTTAATTATAACGCTGTTCCGTCACTGGATTTGACAATGGTCATCAATCTTGATCCATTGCTTAATACTGATGAAGATTTCCTATCAGCAGATACACTCGATAATATATTATCATTAGTTCAACGTGATAATAAGACTTGGGCGTACCCGCTTGCTATCCAGCCATTTGTCTTAAGCTATGATGAAAACATATTCGCTGAATTAGGTATTCCAATCCCTGATGGCAACTGGCGAATTGATCAATTTCGTAGTGTTTTAAATATCCTAAGTGTAGATAGTGATTTAGGGTATAGTCCTAGCAATGCGACAGGAATTTATATGCTCATCATTGCAAACGGTGGATTACCGATTGACTATCGTACCTCACCGCCCACAATTGACTTCACATCTGCTGAAACGATCAATGCTATTCGTCAGGTATTAGATCTTGCTCGCTCAGGCTCAATATCATATGTGGGTTTAATTGATACATCTACTGAGCAAAATTTCCTGAATGCAATTGAGGATGTACAATTTTCAGCTTTTGGGACTGCTGCTCAAGCAACTGACGACTATAATTTAATCTCTTTCCCTAATGGAATGGTTTATACACCTGTATCATTGGATGTTGGAACAGCTTATATTAGTTCCAATAGCCAAAACATTGATGTATGTTATCGTTGGATATCCACATTAAGTCACCATCCTGAATTATTCGATGGAATGCCGATTAGACAATCTCAAATCAGTGCGAATGAGATAGACCCCAACCGTCAATTATATCTATCAATTGCCGAGCAATTAAGCTCTCCAAATGCCGTTGTTGTACCATCTGGCTTTGATACCATTGCTACGCCGATCAATATTCCCTTACATATCTGGCTTAACCGAGCATTCGACAACTATGTGCTCAATGATGCGAATTTAGAGCAAGAGCTAGCACAAGCTCAAGTATTCGCCGAAGAATACCTTGGTTGCGCGGCAGGTGTCTCACAAGATCAATTTCAAAGCATTGCTCAACTCGCAGCAATTTATACACAATGTGCACTTGACGTTGATAACAGCCTATCAGAAGTCCTAGATTAGCAAATATCCTTGTATTTGATGTAAAATTGCTCTCAGAGAGCTATCACGGCACAAACAAGGTAACAAGTTCAAGACGTTTGCAAAAAAGGAGAATAGCTTATGGTTGTTGCAATTACACGTTTTATCATTTGTTTTATCTTTCTTTATTCATTTATCACAAAGCTACATGATTTTAAGTCTTTTGAAAATGCTATTCTAAATTTTCAATTGTTGCCCAAAAGTCTACATCGAGTTACAGCAATTGGGTTGATGCTATTAGAGTTGCTCATTGTTGTAATGGCTTTATTTGGCGGAACTTGGCTATTCCCCGCCTATGGTTTGTCAATTGTTTTACTAGCTATTTTCATATATGTCCTAAATTCCGTTTTGCAGCGCAAGATTCAAACGAGTTGTAACTGTTTTGGTACGACTGAGAGGGAAGTTTCTGTATATGATATTTGGCGTAATGTCATTATCTGTTTAGTTTCAGGTATTGGCTTATTACGATTATTCATGAGTGGGAGCAATGATCCTGATATTCTAAATTTAGCATTAAGTGTCGTTGTTGCTCTGGTTGTTAGCCTCTTAATCTTGAACTTGCGTGAACTTGCCGAGGTGCTTGCTATATGATGCCTGAGGCAATTTCGCCTATCAGTTTTGTGAAGCATCTGCGCCAAAT